>DATLOS010000241.1:0-6243 GCA_035536155.1 Elusimicrobiota bacterium | reverse complement strand
AGATGATCGCCGATCTCGCCGAGCTCAAGTTCCGCAACGCCCAGGTCCGCGCCACCGAGATCGACTTTGGCGCCACCGGCCGGCGCAGCAAGGTCCTGGTGCGGGCGACGGGCATCGAGAAGAGCCGCGGCGGCAAGAAGCTCTTCGGCCCGCTCGACTTGATCCTCGGCCCGGGAGACCGGCTCGGCCTCCTGGGCGAGAACGGCTCGGGCAAGAGCACCCTCCTCAAGCTCATCGCCGGCGAGCTCGCCCCGGACGCGGGGACGCTCCAGCGCGCCGAGCAGCTGCAGGTCGTGACCTTCGATCAGCAGCGCGAGCAGCTCGACATGGGCCAGACCTTGAAGCGCGCCCTGTGCCTCGCCGGCGAGCACGTCGAGTTCCGCGGCGCGCGCATCCACGTCTACGGCTGGGCCGAGCGCTTTCTCTTCCGCAAGGAGCAGATGGAGCAGCCGCTCAGCCGCCTCTCCGGCGGGGAGCAGGCGCGCGTCCTCATCGCCCGCCTCATGCTCAAGCCCGCCGACATCCTCCTTCTGGACGAGCCCACCAACGACCTCGACCTCCAGTCGCTCGAGGTGCTCGAGCAGAGCATGACGGATTTTCCCGGAGCGCTCGTCCTCGTCACCCACGACCGCTATCTATTGGAGCGGGTGTCGCAGAGCATCCTGGCCTTGGACGGCCGGGGCGGCGCGGGCTTCTACGCCGATCTATCGCAGTGGGAGGCGGCGCGCGAGGCGGCGGTCCAGCCCGACGCGCCGCCGCCTGCCGCCGCCGAGAAGCCCAAGCTCACGCCCAAGGAGGCGAAGGAGCTGCAGAAGATGGAAGGCAGCATACTCGCGGCGGAGAAGGCCGCCGCGGCGGCTCGGGCCGCCCTCGAGGATTCCGCCGTCGCCACGGACGCGGCGGAGCTCACCAAGCGGCACGCCGCGCTAGACGAAGCCAACGCCAAGGTCGAAGCGCTCTACGCGCGCTGGCACGAGCTCGAGGCCCGGGCCTAAGAATCTTTTTTGGGGAAGCCGCCGGGTCGGCGCGGTTTCGCGCCGAAGCCGCCCGGCTTCTTGTTGCCCCAGGGCTTCTTTTCCCACTTGCGGTCGCCCTCGGGCTTGGGTCCCCATTTCCGGTCGCCGCCGGGCTTGTCGTCCCATTTCTTCTTCGGGCCGAAGCCGCCGGGCTTATCGCCCCACTTCTTCTTGGGTCCGAAGCCGCCGGGCTTGTCGCCCCATTTCTTCTTCGGGCCGAAGCCGCCGGGCGAGCCCCAGGACTTTTTCTCGCCCGGCTTGCGGTCGAACTTCTGCCCCCAGGATTTCTTCTTGTCCCACGCCCTCTCGGCAGAGGGGAAATCCCGGCGGGGAGCCGGGGCGCCGAGACCTCCCGCTTGGCGGCGATCCTTGCCCGAGCGGCGCTCGGGCCCCGTGTATCCGCCGGAGACGGGCGCCGGCGCGGCCGGCGAGTCCTTCGGGCGCGCCTCGTTGACCAGGAGGCGGCGCTCGCCGATCTTGGTGCCGTTGACCCCGGCGATCGCCGCGGAGGCGCCCGCGGCGTCCGCCATGTCCACGAAGGCGAAGCCTTTGGATCGGCCGGTGTCCCGATCCATGATGATCTTCACGTTGGCGACGGTGCCGAAGGGAGAGAAGAGCTTCGTGAGCTCTTCCTTTGTGGTCTCGTAGGGGAGTCCGCCGACGAATAGAGTGTGGGCCATGCCCTAGAGTAGCTTATTCTCCGGGCGGGGCCGAAAATATTTCGTTCGACAACAGCCGGCGGCCTAGCGCGCCTTATTCCCGGCTCGACGGAACAGTATGGTCTCTCGCTGGCAGCCCCATCGCTCCTTTTCCGCGCAGTGAAGCTCCAGGTCCTTTCCGACGAGCTTTCCCCGGAGATAGACCTCGCCGTTTTTCAGACCCTCTCCTCCGGCTTTCAGCGTCGCCATGACCTTATCGGGCTCGTTAAGATAGAAGTTGGTATCCGTGCGCAAACGTATGCCTCCCTCGGGCTCGAGGACGAACTCCTTGATCTTCACTGCGAAATAGCTCGCCCCTTCTCCGCCGTTGGCGTCGTACGCCTGATAGATTCCCGCGAGCCGACCGCCCTGCAGCCAGATATCCACGCGCGCGGCCGCCTTGTCCTCCTGGGCCGACCAGCGCCATTCGTAGCGGCCCACGTAATCGGACGGCTTGCCCGCCGCGCCGGAGACGCTTTTCTTGAACGCGGCAAGGGTTTCCGCTTGCTTGGTCGCGTCCTCGATCTTCTTGATGGCGTCCTCGATGTCCCTCCGCCTGTTGCCGTCGGCGACCGGCGCCTCGGAGTATGCCTTCTTCAAATCGGGGAGCGCGCTGGGACCTATGGCGGCGAGCGCCTCCAATGTCTTTACCCGGACGTCCCAGTTTTTGTCGTCGAGGTTCTTCAAGAGCCCGGGCACGGCGCTCAGCGCCTTGGGCCCCAGGAGTCCCAAAGCCCGCGCGACTCCAAGGCGGGTCCGCTGGTCGTCTCGGCCCAAGCCCCGCAGGAGCTCGGGGAGCGCATCTTCGCCGATCGCCGCCAGATATTCGGCCGTACAAGCGGTTCCCGTCATCTTGGCGTATTCCTCCACCGGGGCGCGCTCAATCCGGGAGAGATTGTCCACCAGCGGACCGGCCGCTTCCTTTCCGATCGCCTTGAACGCGATCCCCAGCGGCACGCAGTCCGAAGCGCCGTAGTATGGAAAGCCGCCAGCCACCAGTCGGAGCAGCTCCGGAATCGCCGCCGCGCCGATCCCGCCCAGCGCTTGCGCGGCGCGCGCCGTCTTGTCGTTGAACTTGTGAGGCTCCGGCCAGATCGAGGTCTTATATTCCTGGGACATGATCCGCCCCAACTCGACGGAGAGGGCTTCTTTCGTGGAGCGGTCCGCGGCCTTGAGCTCCGCCATGGCGCTCTTTCGCGTTCCCTCGTCCGACGACGTCAGCCTATCGGACAGGGTCTCGGCGCGGAGGGGAAGCGCGCCGGCAATCAGAAGCAGGGCCACGATCATGATGTTCCTCCTTGGGAGCGGATCCAGCGCCGGATGCCGTCCTTCGCCAGCTCCGCGAGCGACTTCTCGACCGACTTCGGGCGATGGCCCGTCGCCTGCCATAGACGCGAGCCGTCCAGCGTGCAGTCGAGCGGCCGCGGAGCGGAGAGCTTGGCGTCGGCCGTCGTCCCGGGTATGACCAGCGAGCGGCTCAGCCCGAAGGCGTCGCACAAAGCCTCCGCGAAGCGCTGGCGCGTGACGCCCTCGAGGCCCGCGAGGTTCGCCACGCGGTTTGGAAAGGCGGCGTCGATGTCGGGGCGCTCGAGCGCGCGCGCCAGGAGCTCGACGGCGTCGCCGACCCAGAGCATCGCGCGGCGCTGGTCGGAGAAAGCCTTGAGCTTCTCGCCGCGGCGCAAGGACGCCAGCATGGAGTCGGTAAACGACGGCGCGCCGGCCTCCTTGAAGCCGAAGGTCAGCGACACCCGGACCATGAGCGAGCGCGGGCAGGCCGCGCGGCACAGATACTCGGCCTCGGCCTTGCTCTTGCCGTAGGCGCTCAGCGGCGACGGGGCGGCCTCCTCGCGGTAGGGCGCGTTCTTGCCGTCGAAGATCTGCTCGGTCGATAGAAAGACGAAGCGCGCCCCCATCTGGGCGCACGCCGCGGCGAGCTCCCGCGAGGCCTCGGCGTTCACGCGCCGCGCCATCGCCGGGTCCTTTTCGCAAGCGTCGGGGGAGGCGTTGGCCGCCGCGTGGAGCACGGCTTCGGGCGCCAACTCCCGCGCGAGGGCCGCGCCCTCTCCCGGGGTCTCCAGGCGCATGCGCCGCAGCTCGACGCCCGGGTTCGCCTCGCTCGCGGAGGCGTACGTGCCCCAGACCCGGTGCCCGGCCGAGGCCAGGCGGCGCGCGAGCGGGCGGCCGATGAGGCCGCTGGCGCCCGTCACGAGGATCCGCACGAGGCTACTTCGCGGCGGCGGATTCCTTCGCCGAGTCCTTGGCGAAAGACGGGTAGGAGAAGTCCGTGGGCGGCAGGAGGTTCTCCTTGATGGTCCGCGGCGAGACCCAGCGGATGAGGTTGAGGAGGCTTCCCGCCTTGTCGTTCGTGCCCGAGGCCCGCGCCCCGCCGAAGGGCTGCTGGCCGACCACGGCGCCGGTGGGCTTGTCGTTGATGTAGAAGTTGCCGGCCGAGTTGGCGAGAGCCGTGCGCGCCTGCGCGATCGCGCCGCGGTCGCGGGCCAGGACGGCCCCCGTCAGGGCGTAGGGCGAGGTCTTGTCCACGATCTTCAAGGTCTCGCCGAACTTCTTCTCCGGGTAGACGTAGACCGTGAGGACGGGCCCGAAGATCTCCTCGCACAGCGTCCGGTAGTCCGGCGCGGAAGCCTGGATCACCGTCGGCTCGATGAAGTAGCCGCGCTCGTCCGAGCCCTTGCCGCCGAAGAGGATCTTGGCGCCGTTCTTGGGCTTCACCTGCTGCACGTAGCCCATGATCGAGTCGTAGGCCTTCTTGTCGATCACCGCGTTGACGAAGTTCTCGAAGTCCTCGGGCGGGCCCATCTTGATGCGGGCCAGGTTCTCGCCCATCTTCTTCTTCAAGGCCGGCCAGCGCGTGTCCGGGACGTAGGCGCGCGAGGCCGCCGAGCACTTCTGGCCCTGGTACTCGAAGGCGCCGCGGGTCAGCGCGGTCGCGGCCTCGTCCAGGTCGCCGGAGGGGTGGAGAAGGACGAAGTCCTTGCCGCCCGTCTCGCCGACGAGGCGCGGGTAGCTGCGGTAGCGGGCGATGTTCTGCCCCACCTGGGTCCACATGCTCTGGAACACCGGGGTCGAGCCGGTGAAGTGGACGCCGGCGAGCTCCGGATGGTTCAGGACGACCGAGCTGATCTCCGAGGCCGGCCCCGCGACCATGTTGATGACGCCGTCCGGCAGGCCGGCCTTGCGCAGGATCTCGAGGATGAAGTGCGCGTTGAGCATCGCCGTCGCCGCGGGCTTCCAGACCACGGTGTTGCCGAGCATGGCCGGGGCGGTGGGCAGGTTTCCCGCGATCGCGGTGAAGTTGAAGGGCGTCACTGCGAAGACGAAGCCCTCGAGGGGACGGTAGTCGACCAAGTTCCACTGGCCCTTGGACGAGCTCGGCTGGAGCCCATAGATCTGCTCGCAGAAGCGCACGTTGTAGCGCCAGAAGTCGATGAGCTCGCAGGCGGAGTCGATCTCGGCCTGATAGGCGTTCTTCGACTGGCCGAGGACGGTGGCCGCGTTCAGGACCTGGCGGTAGGGACCGGCCAGGAGCTCGGCGGCGCGCAGGAATATCGCGGCGCGCTCCTCCCACGGCGTGTTCGCCCAGTCGCGGCGCGCCTTCAAGGCGGCGTCGATCGCGGCCTTGGTCTCCTTCGCGCCGCCCATGTGGTAGCGCGCGAGGAGGCGGCCGTGGTCGTGGGGCGAACGCACCTCGCCCTTCTTGCCGGTGCGGACCTCCTTGCCCCCGATGAAGAGGGGGATGTCGAGGCCGCCCGCGCTCATCTCCGCCAGCTTCGCCTTCAGCGTCGCGCGCTCGGAGCTCCCGGGCGCGTAGCCCAGGACCGGCTCGTTGTACGGCTCGGGGACGCTGAAGCGGGCGTTGATCATGGGAGTCTCCTGTTTAGGCGGGGTCGCCGATCGCGGTGTAGTGCCAGGGCTTTCTCGCGGCGCCCGTGGTCTCGAGCATCACGTGCTTGACCACGGTGTACTCGTCGAAGGCGTAGCGGGAGAGGTCCTTGCCGAAGCCGGACTGCTTCACGCCGCCGTGCGGCATCTCGGAACAGAGAGGCAGGTGGTCGTTGACCCAGACCGTGCCCGCGCGGATGGCGCCGGCCATGCGCATGGCCTTCTGCACGTTCAAAGTCCACACCGAGGAGGCGAGGCCGTAGGGCACGGCGTTGGCCTGGGCGACGGCGTCGGCCTCGTCCTTGAAGGAGCGCAGGCAAACCACCGGGCCGAAGACCTCCTTCTGCATAATCTCGGAGTCGATCGCCGGGTCGGCCACCACCGTGGGGGAGTAGAACCAGCCGTGATCCAAGCCCGACGGCCGCGAGCCGCCGGCCAGGACCTTGCCCTTGGCGCGCTTGACGAAGCCCTCGACGCGCTCGCGCTGCTCCTTGGAGATGAGCGGGCCCATGTCGGTCTTCATGCTCGACGGGTCGCCCACGCGCACGCGCGCCACCTCTTTCAAGAACGCCTCGGTGAAGCGCTTGTAAATTCCTTCTTGGACCAGGACGCGCGTCGCCGCGGTGCAA
>DATLOS010000240.1:0-2909 GCA_035536155.1 Elusimicrobiota bacterium | reverse complement strand
TCCCGCTCCTCAAGAAGGCGTCGGAGCAGGACCCCGAGAACATGCGCCTGCACATGGACCTCGGCTACGCCTATCAGGCGCAGCGCCAGTACGACGAGGCGGGCAAGGAGTTCGAGCTCGTGGCCCGGCAGCCCGGCGAGTTCCAGGAGCAGGCCAAGGGCGCGATCAAGACCCTGCGCGACTCGGAGGAGACGGTGCGGGCCGCGGCCGACGCCCGGCAGGGCGCCTTGGTGCAGCAGGCCTACGCCGCGCTGAGCGCGGGCAACAAGCCGCTCGCCCGCAAGCGCTTCGTGCTGGTGCTGAGCAACGACCCGCGCAACAAGACCGCGCTCAAGCAGCTGGGCTTCCTCGACCTCGAGGAGGGCAAGCTCCGCGGCGCGGCCCAGAACTTCGAGACCGTGCGCAGCCTCGATCCCCAGGACTACTTCGCGGCGCTCCAGCTGGGCTACGTGTACCAGCGCCTCAAGGACGGGGACAAGGCGCGCGAGGCGTTCACCGCGGCGCTGGGCAGCTCGGACGAGAAGATCCATTCCGCGGCGCAGTCCGCCCTCGGCCCGGTCGCGGGCCCGGAGCAGGCCTCCCGCGGACCCGAGACGCTCGAGGCCCCGCAAGTCCCGCCGACGCGCTAGACGCCCGCCGTGCGGACGATCGGCCGGTCCCCGTCGAGGGGGCCGGCCGATTTATTTTTTCCGGAGCCGGTCTAAAACGATTTACACCGCCTCCATGGGGGCGGGACATCCTTTGCGCTATTCTCACCCCGATGAAGCGGGGACGTTCCTTCAGGTCTTGCGCGGGCGCCATCGCGATGGCGCTCGCGGGCATTCTGGCGGGCTGCGCGGCGACGCGCCCTCCCGCGGACTCGCCCGCTTCCTTGACGCCCGCCGAGCTGCAGGCCCGCTTCGAGCGCGCCTACGCGGCCCTCGCCGCGGAACGCTACCACGAGGCCTCGGACCTCTTCGAGGAGATCCTGCGCGCGGAGCCCCGAGACCGGCGGGCCCGCCTCGAGCTGGCCTACCTTTACCTGCGCCTCAAGCGCTCGGGGGAGGCGGTAAAGAACCTCGACGCGGCCTTAGACGACGACCCGGAGAACATGCGCGTGCGCATGGACCTGGGCTACGCCCGCCTCGGCCGCGGCCAGTTGGACGCGGCGGCCAACGATTTCTTCATCGTCTCGGAAAGCAGCGGCGAGCTCCAGGGGCAGGCCCGACAGGAGCTCGAGCGGCTGGAGGTCGGGAAGTCGACCGCCGCGGCGGCGGCTACGGAGGAGGCCCTCCTCGACCAGGGCTACGACGCCCTGCGCTGGGGAGACGAGCCGCTCGCCCGGGAGAAGTTCGAGGCGGCGATCAATCAGGACCCGACGCGCGCGGAGACCTACAAGCAGCTGGGCTACATGAGCCTCGCGGAGGGGGACGTCGCCGGGGCCGCCCAGCGCTTCGACGGGGCGCACCGCCTCGACCCGGGCGACGGGACCGCGTCGCTCCAGCTCGGCTACCTCTACGACAGCCTCCACAACCGCCTCAAGGCCGAGGAGGCCTTCCGCGCGGCGCGGCGCAGCTCCGACGAGAAGGTCCGCGCGGAGGCCCTCGAGGGGCTGCGCGCGATCGAGGATTCGAGGAAGAAGGACTTCCTCGACGTGAACGCGTCCCCCTACTACACCTCCCGCTTCGGCAACCGGATCACCTACCTCGACGCGCAGCTGGGGCACAAGCCGGAGCGGGACAGCCCGGTGACGCTCTATCTGGGCGCCCGCTATACCCGGGACTCGCGCTCGCACAGCGGGGCGGACCCGCAGATCTACTCCGACAACGCCTTCCTGGCGGGGGCCGGGGTCCGCTACCAGCCGGAGGGCTACACGGCCAGCGTCTCGGCCGAGGTGAACGCGGCCTTCACCGTGGTCGACGCCGCGGAGCACGCGCGGCGGGCGGCCGACTACCGGGTCTGGCTGGCCGACTACCACTATTGGGACGGGCGATTCCTGGGCCCCTTGGGCCTCATCACCCTCTGGCAGCTCGAGCCGCCGCGCTCCTTCTCCGACCTCGGGCTCAGCGCCGGCTACTACAGCCGCTACCGCGACAACGGCATCGGCGAGCTGCGGACCCGGGAGGGCTTCAAGCTCCTGGAGAACGGGACCTCGCTGGCGACGGCGTACGTCCCCTTCAATCTCTTGAAGGACACCAACCGGGACTTCTTCAACAACCTCGTGGAGGCCGGTCTCGGCGTGGACCTGCAGCCGAGCATCAAGACCAACCTCCGCCTCCGGGCGGAGCTCCTGCATGGGGTCTATTTCGGGCTCGAGGGGCGGGACCGCAATCCCTACGGCCCCAACTACAACGACTTCCGCCTCATCCTGCTGTACTCGGCCCGCTTCACCCGGCACGACGACGAGCGGCGCGCGCCCCCCGTGCCGTCGGAACGGATCGGAGGGGGAGAGCTCCTGTGGTGACGCTCACCTACGCCGGCGTCGTGCACTGCGCGACGGGCTTCGTCGCGGTGGGCATACTCGTGAGCGGCTTGGACGACCTCTTCGTCGACTGCTGCTACTACTTCACGGCGGCGTATCGGCGGGCGTCGGGCGCGCGCTTTCGCTCGGTCACGGAGAGCGAGCTGCGGAGCAGGCCGGAGCAGCGCATCGCGGTGATGATCCCGGCTTGGCACGAGCACGCGGTGATCGGCAAGATGCTGCGCAACACCCTGCGGACGGTCGACTACGGCGACTACGAGATGTTCGTCGGGACCTATCCCAACGACGAGGAGACCATCACCGCCGTGGAGGAGGTCGCGCAAGCCGATCCCCGGGTCCACCGGATCGTCTGCCCGCACGACGGCCCCACCAACAAGGCCGACTGCCTGAACTGGATCATCGCCGGCATCCGCCTGCGCGACAAGGCCGCCGACAAGCGCGTCGAGAT
>DATLOS010000239.1:0-4808 GCA_035536155.1 Elusimicrobiota bacterium | reverse complement strand
GTTTCCGCCGCCTGCTCGGCGATCCCTTCGGCGTCCTCCATCTTGTCGGCGGCCGCTTTCGCCTCGGCCTTCGCCATGCGCGCGCGGCCCGACCACCAGGGGCGGCGCTCATCCGGCGCGCCTTTCCAGCCGCGCAGTATCGTGCCCTCGTCGCCGAGGCGGACGACGTGGTTGTAGTTGATCCGGCCGCCCGATTGCACCTCCAAATTCTTCGCGTTCTGGGTCCGCGCGTCGGCTTCGAGGGTCTTGTCCACGGCCTTGCGGAGCCCGTCGCGCAGCGGATCGAGCTGGGCCTCCATCTCGGCCACGGCGTCCTCGGCCGACTTGACGGCGCGGCGCAGGGCCTCGTTCGCGTTCAGGATCACGTCGCGGGATTGGAGCGGCGCCGAATAGGGGTCGGCCTGGCCGCGGGTGCGGCGCTCGCGGGTGTGGCGGGCCGCGTCGGCGTCCAAGGCCGCCGCCTCCTCGGCCAAGGACTCGAGAAAGCCCAGCCGGTCCTTGGCCTGGACCACGTAGCTCTTGGCCGTCTTGAGCTCGTGCGCGGCGGCGCGGAGCTTCTCTTGCAGGGGCTTGAGCTCGGGCTCGAGGGGCGCTATCGCGCAGAGGCTCTGCAGCGGCACGAGGCCCCCCGCGGAGGACGGCGGCTCCGCGGACATGGCCTGAGCCGTCTCCCGGCCGGCGTCCGCGACCCGGCGCCGCGCCCGCACGGAGTCGCGGTTCTTCTCCACCAGCGGCGACAGGGCCCGCGCCACCTCGCTCAGGGTCGCGTGAGCCTTGAACAAGGCCGGCGTCGCGCCTTCGGCGGTGAGCCCGTTGTAGGCCAGGCGCAGGCCCTCTCTCGCGCGCGCGGCGTTCTGCAGGATGTTGTCGCGCGGCACGTCGCTTCCTTGGCGGAGGGCCTCCTCGAGGCCGGAGACGAAGTAGTCGATGCCCGGGACGTTCTTGGGGGGAAGGTCCTTGCTGGCGATCGCGGTCTGCAGATGGAGGAGGAGCTCCGGAAGATCCTGGCTCGGGGACTGCTGGCGGAAGTCCGGGTCGGCCTTCTCCTGCGGAGCGCGCACCGCGGGCGCGCGCAGGTCCCAGGCCTGGGCTCGGGAGGGCAGCGCGATCAGCGCCGCCGCCAGACATCCGCGCAGTGCCTCCATAGAGGGAGTATGGTGCCCAGCCCTCGAAAAAGCATAAGCCCAGGGGCCCATAGCGCTATGGGTCCAAAGACCCATTCGTGGACCGTCGAGAGGTTTTGCTACAATGCGCCGGTCGCAGAAATTTCAAACGCGAGCGAACCCATGAAAATCGGCGTCCCGAAGGAGATCAAGAACCGCGAGCACCGCGTCGGCCTCGTTCCCGGGGGCGTGCGCGCTTTGGTCAAGGACGGGCACAAGGTATTCATCGAGAAGGGCGCGGGGCAGGGCTCCGGCATCACCGACAAGGAGTACCAGGACGCCGGCGCGGCGCTCGCCACCAACAAGCGCAAGCTCTTCGACGACTGCGACATGATCGTCAAGGTGAAGGAGCCCCTGAAGGAGGAGTACGGGCTCTTCCACGAGGGCCAGATCCTCTACACCTACCTGCACCTGGCCGCCGCGCCGGAGCTCGTCGCGGCGCTGCGCAAGGCGAAGGTCAAGGCCGTGGCCTACGAGACCATCCAGCTCAAGGACGGGAGCCTGCCGCTCCTGACCCCCATGAGCGAGGTCGCGGGCAAGATGTCGGTCCAGCTCGGCGCGCATTTCCTCACCAAGCACGAAGGCGGGCGCGGCGTCCTCCTGGGGGGCGTGCCCGGCGTGAGCCGCGGCACCGTCACCATCATCGGCGGCGGCGTGGTGGGCATCAACGCGGCGAAGATCGCGGTCGGCATGGGCGCGCGGGTCAACATCCTCGACATCTCCGCCCACCGCCTGGCCTATTTGGAGGAGATCTTCGGCAGCGCCGTGACCACCTTGATGAGCCACGACGAGAACATCCACAACGCCGTCCTGGCCTCGGACCTCCTGGTCGGAGCTGTCCTCATCCCGGGCGCCAAGGCCCCGCATCTCGTGACCGAGGCTCTGGTCAAGCGCATGCGCCCGGGCTCGGTGATCGTGGACGTCGCGGTGGACCAGGGCGGCTGCATCGAGACCGCCGAGGTCACCTCGCACGACAAGCCGATCCTGGCCAAGCACGGCGTCCTCCATTACGCGGTGCCCAATATCCCCGGGGCCGTCTCCAACACCTCCACCTACGCCCTGACCAACGTCACCCTCCGCTACGCCCGCGACATCGCCCGCCAGGGCCTCGAGGAGGCGGTGCGGCGGGACGCGGCGCTGGCCAAGGGCGTCAACGTCTACCTGGGCCGCGTCACCCACGCCGAGGTCCCGAAGGCGGTCGGCGAGCGCTCGGCGGACCTGGCCACCGTCATTTAGTGCCCGGGGTCCTGGACGAGGTCCGCTCTTTCCTCGGCGAGCTGCGCCGGGAGATGCCGGGCCTCTTCCGTCCGAAGCCTTCTCCTCCGCCTTCGCTCCTCTCCTTCGAGCCCGTCGACGCGAAGACGAGCCTGTTCCACGAGCGGGCGGCCTATTGGAGCGTTCGGATGGGCGTCACCTACGCCGGGGTGCGGGTCAAGGACTTGAGGAGCCTCTGGGGGAGCTGCTCCCGAGCCGGCCGGCTGAGCTTCAACCGCCTCCTCCTGCGGGCCCCCGCCGAGGTCCTCGACTACGTGGTCGTCCACGAGCTGGCGCATCGCCTCGAGATGAACCACTCCCGCCGCTTCTGGGGCCACGTCGAGCGCTGGTGCCCCGAGCACAAGCGCCACCGGCGCTGGCTGAGGACCGAGGGCCGGGACCTATTGACTTCCCGGCTCGCCGACGGCATCCTCTGAGGGCCTTGCCATGGCGGGAAAAAAAGTCCTCATCGTGGACGACGGCGCCGAGCTCCGGGAGGTGATCTCCTCCGGGCTCGAGATCGCGGGCTTCGAGCCGCTCACGGCCGAGGACGGCCTGCAGGGCCTCCAGGCCGCCCGCAAGCACAAGCCGGACCTGATCCTCCTCGACATCAACATGCCCGGCATGGACGGCGGCGAGGTGGGCCAGGCGCTCAAGAGCGACCCGGCGACCGCGGGCATCCCGGTCATCTACATCACCGCCTTGGCCGGGGACGGGACGTCCAAGAAGGAGGGCGTCCGGGAGATCGGGGGGCGGCTCTTCATCTCCAAGCCCTTCCGTCTCGAGACGATCATCGAGGCGGCGCAGAAGTACACGTGAGCGCGATGGCGCAGAAAAAGATCCTGATCGTCGACGACAGCGAGGACATGCGGGCGATGCTGGAGAGCCGCCTCGCCGAGGAGGGCTTCGCCGCGATCACGGCCCCGGACGGCAAGGAGGCCCTGTTCTGCGCGCGCAAGCACAAGCCGGACCTCATCTTGCTCGACCTGAACATGCCCGGCATGGACGGGGGGGACGTGGGCCAGGCCCTCAAGGAGGACCCGTCGACCCGGGACATCCCCGTCATCTTCCTGACCGGCATCGCCGGCGACGGCAGCGCGCCCAACCAGACCTCGGTCCACGAGGTCGGTGGGCGGCGGTTCCTGTACAAGCCCTTCCGCTTCGAGGTCCTGCTCAATGAGGTCCGAAAGCTGGCTTGAGCTCTTCTCCACGGACGGCTTCATGCCCCACGGGCATTGCTATCTGTGGAACCGCGCGCTCATCGGGCTGCACGTCTCGAGCGACGCCCTGATCGCCCTCTCGTACACCTCGATCCCCTTCACCCTCGCCTACTTCGTGCGCCGGCGCAAGGACCTGCCCTTCAGCTGGATGTTCGTGTGCTTCGGCGCGTTCATCATCGCCTGCGGGGCGACCCACTACATGGAGATCTGGACCCTGTGGCACCCCGACTATTGGATGTCCGGCGTCGTCAAGGCGATCACCGCCCTGGTGTCGATCCCGACGGCCTATCTCCTGGTGAAGCTGATCCCGCGGGCGCTGTCCTTGCCCAGCCATGAGCAGATGCTGGAGGTCAACCGCAAGCTCGAGCGCAGCAACCGGGAGGCGGAGGCCGCCCTGGAGCAGCTGGAGACCTTCAGCTACTCGGTGGCCCACGACCTGCGCGCGCCCTTGAGGAAGATCGCGGGCTTCAGCGGCGCCCTCGAGGCGGATCTGGAGCGGGGCGCGCCGGACGAGGCCCGGAACTGCCTGCGCCGCATCCTGGGCAATGTGGAGCAGATGGGCCGGCTCATCGACGGCCTTCTCATCCTCTCGCGCGTCACCAAGCAGGAGCTTCGCCGCGAGACGGTCGACTTGAGCGCCCTGGCGGCGGCCGCGGCGGAGGACCTTCGGAAGGCGGCGCCCGAGCGGCACGCCGAATTCATCATCGCGCGCGGCCTCGAGGCCGAGGGCGATTGCGACCTTCTGCGGGTGGCGGTCTTCAACCTCCTCGAGAACGCTTGGAAGTTCACCGCCCAGCACCCCTCGGCCCGCATCGAGTTCGGAAAGGCCGAGAAGGACGGGGAACCCGTGTACTTCGTGAAGGACGACGGAGCGGGCTTCGAGATGGCTTACGTGGACAAGCTTTTCGGACCCTTCAAGCGGCTCCACGCGGGACACCAGTTTCCGGGCTCCGGCATCGGGTTGGCGACGGTGCAGCGGGTGGTCTTGCGCCATGGAGGCCGGATCTGGGCGAAGGGCGCGGTGGAGAAGGGCGCCACCTTCTCCTTCACGCTGGGGTCGCGTGCCTAAGCCGATCATCCTGCTGATCGAGGACGATCCCGACGACGAGTACCTGACGCGCCGGGCGGCGGCGGGCGTGCTGGCGCCCTACGAGATCGTGGTCCTGCGCGA
>DATLOS010000238.1:0-2030 GCA_035536155.1 Elusimicrobiota bacterium | reverse complement strand
CCAAGGCTCCGGACACCGTCGCCGCCGGAAAGGTGCGCCTGGACATGGCCGCGCGCAAGGCCTATCTTCGAGAGAAGCCCGTCGAGCTCTGGGCGAAGGAGTTCGACCTCCTCGCCCTTCTGGTGGCGCAGGCCGGCCGCGTCCTCACCCGCGAGTTCCTCCTCCAGTACGTCTGGGGCTACGAGGCGGGCAGCCAGCCCGAGACCAAGGTGGTGGACGTGACGGTCAGCCACCTGCGCGCCAAGCTGGGCTCCTACGGAGAGCGCATCGCCTCGGTGCGCGGCTTCGGCTACCGCTTCGATCCGGACTGAAAACTTCCTATACTCGGGCCGTGATCGCGCGCCTGCTCTTGAGCCTGCTCGCGGCGTCCAGTTGCTTCGCGCAGCGCGCCGCGACCGACTCCCCGGACGGCCAGCGCCGGCGCATCCGGGACCTGGGCATAAAGGTAGGGCGCGGCGTCCCGGGCCGCTACAACGCCATCACCGACGTCGCCGGGGTCCTGGTCGGGCAGGTGACGCTCTCGCGCGGCGACGGCAAGCTCGTCGTCGGCCAGGGCCCGGTCCGCACCGGCGTCACCGCGATCCTGCCGCACGGCGGCGACCTGTGGCGCGAGAAGGTCCCCGCCGCCACGTGGGTGCTCAACGGGGCGGGGGAGATGACCGGCAGCATCTGGGTCAACACCTTGGGCGCGCTCGAGGTCCCGATCCTCCTCACCAACACCATGAACGTGGGCCGCGTCATGGACGGGGTCGTGCGCTACATGCTCAAGAAGTACCCGGAGATCGGCGTCACGGACGACGTGGTCACCCCGGTCGTGGCCGAGTGCGACGACTCGCTGCTCAACGACGCGCGGGGCCTGCACGTGAGCCCCGAGGACGCGATCCGCGCCATCGAGACCGCCAAGAGCGGGCCGGTGGAGGAGGGCGCGGTCGGGGCGGGCACCGGCATGATCACGTACGAGTTCAAGGCCGGGATCGGCACCTCGTCCAGGGTCGTCTCGAAGGAAGACGGGGGGTGGACGGTCGGCGCGCTGGTCAACTCGAACATGGGCTACAGCCGCGAGAACTTCACGGTCGCCGGCGTCCCGGTCGGGCGCGAGATCCCGGAGATGCGCGTGAAAGCGCGCGAGGGCTCGATCATCGTGGTCCTGGCGACGGACGCCCCGCTCGACCACTTGGCCCTGCAGCGCCTGGCCGCGCGCGCGGCGATGGGCATCGCGCGCACCGGCGCGGTGTCGACCAACGGCAGCGGCGATCTCTTCATCGCCTTCTCCACCGGCAACCGCGTCCCCCACGACTCCCGCATGCGCAGCTACCGCCTGGAGGTGCTCCCGCGCGACCGCCTCAACCCGCTCTTCGAGGCCGCCGAGGAGGCGACCGAGGAGGCCGTCTTGAACGCGCTCGCCATGGCCCGCACCACCGTGGGGCGGGACGGCAACACGGCCTACGCCCTGCCCCTCGAGCGCCTGGTCGAGACCATGAAGAAGTACGGCCGCCTATGAGGACCTCGGGCGAGCGGACCCTGCTGCGCATCCGCGTCGGCGAGCAGGACAAGTGGTTCGGCCGCCCGCTCCACGAGGTCATCGTGCACGAGGCGCGCCTGCTGGGGCTCGCCGGCGCCGCCGCGTTCAAGGGCTTTCTCGGCTTCGGCCCGGGCCCCGGCCTGCCCGTCTTGATCGAGATCGTCGACACCGACGAGAAAGTCCGGGCGCTCCTGCCCAAGCTCGACGAGATGGTCCGGGACGGCCTGATCACCCTGGAGAAGGTCCCCGTCGTCCTCTCCCGCACGGCGTCATAATAGCCTGACCGCGCGGCGATAGCCTCCGGCGCGGGGGGCGGCTAGAATCGCCGCTCATGGCCCAGCTCTTCCGGCCGGGCGCCGACACCATCGCCCGCATCGCCGTCTACGGCGCCCTTCCGACCGCTCTCGCCGCCTGGTGGATCGGCTACGAACTCTACCGCTCCGACTACGTCACGCAGGCGCAGATCGTGCGCCCCCAGCCGGTCCCGTTCTCGCACGAGCACCACGCC
>DATLOS010000237.1:0-11776 GCA_035536155.1 Elusimicrobiota bacterium | reverse complement strand
TACGAGACCTACGACGACGTGCGCCTGGTGATGGCCCCGGAGAACGACGTGGGGCAGTTCGGGCACGACCAGGACAATTTCGACTACCCGCGCCACGGCCTGGACATGGCCTTCGTGCGCATCTACCGCGACGGCAAGCCGGTGACGCCGAGCGACTACTTGGAATGGAGCGCCGAGGGCCCGCAGAAGGACGAGCCGCTCTTCGTCAGCGGCCACCCCGGCGGCACCGAGCGCTACCTGACGGTGGCGCAGCTCCGGCGCCAGCGCGACCAGGCCCTGCCCCTCATCCTCCAGGCGCTGGGCCTCCAGCGCCAGGCCCTCCTCGACATCGCGGCCGAGAGCCCGGCGCGCTCGCTCGAGGTCGCCTCGCTTTTGGCCGACGTCGACAACAGCATCAAGGCGTACCGCGGCGGACAGGCGGGCCTCGCGGACCCGCAGGTCTGGGCGAAGAAGGAGGCCCAGGAGAAGGCCCTGCGCGACGCCATCGCCGCCGATCCCAAGCTCCAGAAGAAGTACGGCCGCGTGTTCGGCGACATCGAGCGCCTGGAGACGCGCAGCGCCGCCGACTTCCGGGAGCGCGTCTACCGCGGCGTCGTCCACGGCACCGGCGCGCAGCTGCCGGAGCTCGCGGCCGCCCTCCTTCAGTCGGCCAAGGAGATCGCGAAGACCAAGCCCGGCGAGCGCGACGAGGCGCGCGCCGCGGCCATCGAGGCCATCCAGGAGAAGTTCGAGCACCTCGTCTCCGTGCCCGGGTTCCAGGAGAAGGCCCTGACCGCGAGCCTGGAGCTGTCCCGTCGCGTCCTCGGCGACAAGGACCCCTTCGTGCGCGACGTCCTCTCCGGGCGGACTCCCGCCGAGGCCGCCCGCGCCGCCGTGGGCGCGACCCGCATCGCCGACCCGGCGGAGTGGGCGCGCCTGCTGGCGGGCGACGCTTCCGCGGCGCTCCATTCGGCCGACCCGGTCTTCGCCTTGGCCCGCGCCATCGAGCATCACGCCGCGCCGCTGCGCGAGCGCCACGAGCGCGAGGTGACGAGGCCGGAGGAGAAGGCGAAAAATCTGCTCGGCGCCGCCTGGCGCGCGGCCTACGGCGCGGCGCTCTATCCGGACGCCGACTTCACGCTGCGCCTGAGCTACGGCCAAATGCGCGGCTTCGAGACCCGGGGCAAGGAGCTGCCGGCCCGCACCACCTTCTTCGGCCTCTTCGAGAAGAACGAGAGCTACGAGAACGCCTTCCCCTACGCCCTGCCCGACTCGGTGCGCGGCTGCCGTCCCGGCGTCGACCTGTGCACGCCGCTCAACTTCGTCACCGACAACGACATCATCGGCGGGAACTCCGGAAGCCCGATGGTGAACAGGCAGGGGCGGGTCGTGGGCCTGGTCTTCGACGGCAACTGGGAGGGCCTGGCCAACGAGCACGTCTTCTCCGCGCGGGACCGCACCATCGCCGTCGACTCCCGCGCCGTCCTCCACGCCTTGACGCACATCTACAAGATGGACGCGCTCGCCCGCGAGATCGCCGGGACGACCGCCGCGCGCCTGGCGCGCATGCCGGGAGCGCCGCCTCAGGAGACCCATGACTAGAACCGCAGCCCGCCTCGTCGTCCTGCTCCTGCCTTTCCTGCCCTTCGCGGCGATCGCCGACGAGGGCATGTATCCCTTCCAGCACGCCCCGACGGACGCCATTCGCGCGCGCTACGGCTTCGCGCCGGACCAGAAGTGGCTCGACCACGTGCGCCAGTCGTCCGTGCGCTTTCCGCTGGGCGGCTCGGGCTCCTTCGTCTCGAAGGACGGGCTGGTCATGACCAACCACCACGTGGCCTTCGGCTGCATCCAGAAGCTCTCGACCGTCGAGAAGAACTACGTGGAGAACGGCTTCAAGGCCATGTCGCGCGACCAGGAGCAGCGCTGCCCGGGCATGACCGCCGAGGTTCTGCGTTCCATGATGGATGTGACTCAGCGGGTCCTCGGAGCCCAGGACAAGGCGGCGGAGATCAAGAAGATCAAGGCGGAGGCGGGCGAGGCGCCCGGCAAGCTGATCGAGGTCGTCTCTCTCTATTCCGGCCAGGAGTACTGGCTCTACCACTACGAGACCTACGACGACGTGCGCCTGGTGATGGCCCCGGAGAACGACGTGGGGCAATTCGGGCACGACCAGGACAACTTCGACTACCCCCGCCACGGCCTCGACATGAGCTTCGTGCGCGTATATAAGGACGGCTCCCCGGTGACGCCCAGCGACCACTTGGAGTGGAGCGCCGACGGCCCAAAGAAGGACGAGCCGATCTTCGTGAGCGGGCACCCGGGCAGCACCGAGCGCTACCTGACCATGGCCCAGCTGCGGCTGCGCCGGGACCAGCTCATCCCCTCCGTCCTCGAGGCCCTGGGCGTCCGGCGCCAGGCGCTTCTCGACATCGCGGCCGAGAGCCCGGAGCGGGCGCTGGCCGTGGCGGCCGACTTGGCCCGCGTCGACAACTCGCTCAAGGCGATCCGCGGCTGGCGCGACGGGCTCGCCAACCCCGAGCTTTGGGCGAAGGAGGAGGCGCGCGAGAAGGCCGTGCGCGACGCGATCGCCGCCGATCCCAAGCTCCAGGCCGCCTACGGCGGGACGTTCGGCGACATCGAGCGCATCGCCGCCCTGGACGCCGGCCGCTTCAACGAGCGCGCGTACCGCCAGGTGCTGACCCGCGTGGGCGCGACCATGCCGGGCTTGGCGCAGTCCCTGCGCGACGCCGCGCAGGCGATCGCGGCCGCCGATCCCGCCAAGCGCGACGCCGTGCGCGAGGCCGCGCTCCAGTCCCTCAACGCGCAGTTCTCGGACGCCCTCGCGGTCCCGGGACTGCAGGAGAAGATGCTGGCCGCGAGCCTGGCCTTGTCGCGCAAGGCTCTGGGCGACGCCGACCCCTTCGTGCGGGATACGCTGGCGGGCCGCACGCCCGACGAGGCCGCGCGCGCCGCCCTGGCGACGAAGCTCGGCGATCCGGCCGAGCGCGAGCGCCTGCTCGCCGGCGACGCCTCGGCGGCGCTGTCCTCGAGCGATCCGCTCCTCGCCTTCGCTCAGCTCGTGCAGACCCACGCCAAGCCCCTTCAGGACTGGTACGCCAAGGAGGTGACCGGCCCCGAGTCCAAGGCCGTGACGGCTCTCGGGCAGGCGATGCGGACGGCCGGGCTCTATCCCTACCCGGACGCGAACTTCACTTTGCGCCTGAGCTACGGCCGCATGCGCGGCTTCGAGACGCGGGGCAAGGATATGCCGGCGCACACCACCTTCTTCGGGCTCTTCGAGAAGAACGAGAGCTACGAGAACGCCTTTCCTTACCGGCTGCCGGAGGTCGTCCGCCGCTGCCGGCCGGGCCTGGACCTGTGCACGCCCCTCGACTTCGTGACCGACAACGACATCATCGGCGGCAACTCGGGGAGTCCCGTGGTGAACAAGGATGGCCGGGTCGTCGGGCTCGCCTTCGACGGCAACCTGGAAGGCCTGGGCGGCCGCTTCGTGGTCTCGCCGCGGGATCGGGCGATCTCCGTGGACTCGCGGGCCATCCTCCACGCCTTGACGCGGATTTACGGGATGGGCGCGCTCGCCCGCGAGATCACCGGCGGCTAGCCGGGGATCTTCTCGAGGCGCGCGAGAAACTCGGCCGGCGTCCGGATCCGGCGCTCCGGGTCGGGGTCTAACGCCGCGGCGATGAGGGCGTCGATCTCCCAGGGCAGGCCGGCCGCGACCCGCGTGGCCGGGACGTACTGCCGCGCCAGCTTCAGGCCCAGGGAGTTGGATTCGGAAAACGGGCGCTTGCCGGCGAGCATCTCGTAGAGGCAGGCGCCGAGCGCGAACACGTCGGACTCGGGGCGCACCTCGCCCTGCTCCTGCTCGGGCGCCATGTACTGCGGCGTGCCCACCACGCTCTGCGTCCGGCCCCCGGAGGCGACCAGGTCCTTCGCCCGGCGCGCGACCCCGAAGTCCATCACCTTGACCTCGTTGTCGGGCGTGATCATGACGTTCGAGGGCTTGAGGTCGCGGTGGATGACGCCGTGCCGGTGCGCGAACTCGAGGGCGGCGCAGATCCCGCGGGCCACGTGCTTGGCCTGGGCCATGCTGAGACGGCCCCGGCGGGCGAGGATCGCGTCCAGGGGCTTGCCGTCGACGAACTCGAAGACCAGGGAGAGCTCGCCGTCCTCCTCGGAGATGGTGTGGATCTCGACGATGTTGGGGTGGTGCAGGCCGGCGACGATGCGCGCCTCCTCGAGGAAGCGGCCGCGGGCGGGGAGGTCGTCGCGGATCTCCTCGCGCAGGCGCTTGATCGCCACCTTCCGGCCGAGGACGCGGTCTCGGCCCTCGAGCACCACGCCCATCCCGCCGCGGCCCACGGTGCGGGCGATGTCGTAGCCGGCGGCGATGGGCGGGGTGCGGGGGGCGGCGGCGCTCGCGCCGCGCGCGGAGGCTCCCGGCAGGGCGCGGCGGCCGCCGTACAGGATCAAGGCGAGGCCCGAGAGCGCCAGGAGCGGGAGGGAGCCGCGGCGGCGCGCCGGCTCGGGCGGGGCCGGCATGGGCTCGGGGCTGCCCAGCTCGCGCACGGCCTCGGCTCGGCCCACCACGAGCTCGTAGTCCTCGCGCAGGCGCGGGTCGAGCTCGGCGGCGCGGCGAAGATCGGCGATCATCCCGCCCAGGTCGCCGGCCCGCTTCTTGGCGCGCGCGCGGGCCGCGTAGGCCGAGCCGTCGCGGGGCGACGCCGCGAAGGCCCGGTCCGCGTCGAGGAGCAGCCTCTCGGCCTCCTCGGGCGAGACGGCCGGGCTTTGGCGCGCGGCGGGCGGCGGCGACGCCGGCGGGAGGAGCGGGCCGGAGCCGGCCAGGAGGGTGCGGTCGATCGGCGCGCGCCGCTCCGGCGCGCCGCGGCTCTCGGGCGCGGCCGGCGCGAAATGCTCGATGTCCCGCTCCCTTTCCTCATATTCCCGGGCCACCTGCCGGGCCGCCGCGCTCGCGGCGGGGCCGAGGTCCAGGTCCTTGGCCGTGATCACGCGGCTCTTGGCCATGGTCATGACCTGGAGCGCGAGCATGTTGCTTCCGTCCAGGGCGAGCGCGCGGCGCGCGTCCTCGAGCGCCTGGGCGTACTCCCCGCGCTGGTAGCGGGCCAGCGCGCGGGTGATCAGCGCGCGCTCGTCGGCGGGATCGAGGCCGAAGGCCCGGGTGGCGTCCTCGATGGCCGGAAGCGGGCGGCCCAGGCCGAGATGGGCCGCGGCGCGGTTGTCGAGGGCGTCGCGGTCGTCCTTGTCGCGCCGGACCGCGTCGTCGGCGAGCTGGTAGGAGCCCTCGTAGAGGCGGCGCTGCTCGTCCGCGGGCGCGCCGGAGGCGAGGTCGTTGAGGGCCCCCGCGACCCGGTTCTGGACCTTGCGCCGGGCCTCGGGCGCGGCCTCCTGCATCCCGGGCTCGAGGAGGAGGGGAACGACGTCGGGCAGGGCCTGGCGGAGGGCGTCCTCCTGCGCGGCCGGGGGCTGGCTCGGGTCGACCGAGCCCAAGGCCTCGTCGATGCGCTCCTGGGCGCGGCGGGGAGCGGGGGCCTCCCGGCGATCCGAGCCCGGGGCGACCAGCGCGGGCATGTCGCGCAAGGCGCGGTACACCGGGCTGGGGCGGGGCGCGTCCTCGGCGCCGGCCGTGGAGGCCGCGAGGAGGAGCGAGGCCGCGATCGCGAGAGGGGCGCGCATGGGTCCCTCCCAGTGTGGCCGGCCAACGGGACGGCAAAAGCGCCATTGGGCCCACTATCGAGCGGGACCTAAGGCCTATATTGTCAGCGAGAGATCCGCTTGCGCAGGTTGCGGTAGACCCGGAAGAGCGCGGTGGTGCGCTTCTCGGGCGGGAACATCTGGGAAAGGGTCGGCCACCAGAAGCCCCCGCCGAGGGTCTGGGGCACGGCGCAGGCGGCGCCCGTATAAAGGGAAAGGACGTCCTTGCGGGCCTCGTCCACGCTCCCCGGCTCCAGCCACCAGTAGCCGGCGAAGTCCTTGCCCTCGATGAAGCTGAAGCCGCCGAGCATGAGCTTTTGGCCGGGGAAGGCGACGCGCAGGCGCGAGAACATGGGATCAAAGGCGATGCCGACGGGATGGCGGTGGGGGTAGAGGCTCAGGGCCATGACGTCGAGGTCCTTGCCGAAGCCCCGGTTCTTGGCCCAGCGCGCCCAGGCGAAGGTCGGGTGGCGGTCGTCGCCGGCGGTGCCCTCCCACCAGTGGAGGGTGGCGACCGTCTCCAGCGTCGGGTCGAACTTCTTGAGCCGCGAGGCGCCCGCCATGACGCAGTCGAGGACCAGCTCGTCCGGCAGGGGCTCGCGCGAGCCGCCGATCCAGGTCCCGTTCGGCTCGCTGGCGACCTCCCAGCTCCGGATGCGATCCTTGAAATGGATGGCGAGGTTGTTGGCGCGCTGGGCATAGAGCTCGGGCGTCACGCCCTTGGGCCAGAGCAGGCTGTCGAGCACGGAGCCCATGACGCGGATCTTGCGCTCCGCCAGCCGCGAGAGCAGCTCGTCGTAGATGGTGAAGGACTTGGGCTCGGAATAGGTGAAGTCCAGCGGGTTGGTGCGGAACACGAGGCGCACCCAGGTCGCGCGCGCCTCCTGGAGCCGGTCGGCCAGCCAGTCGAACTCGGAGACCCGGTCGATGACCGTCTCGTCCAGGGTCAGGCCCCAGCGCAGCGCCGGCCCGAGCTTCGGGTCCTCGGCGATCTGCCGGCCGTGCTCGAAGAGCATCTGCTGCCAGGCGTAGGAGACGGCCTGGAGAGCGTCGTTGTAGGCGCGCGCCTGCGTGGGCTCGGGGCGGGCGGCCTTGGCGCGGGCGATCGCGTCCTTGGCCGCGGCCAGGAGCTCGAGGCCCTTGCGGCCCGGCTGGTACGTGGGCGTCCACGTCGTCGTCCGGTCCTTGAAGGACTCCTGCAGCATCCGGTACGCGGTGAGCGCGATCTCCTCGTTGAGCAGGATGGCCTGCCCGTCCGCGTAGCCGGCGCCGCCGGCGTCGACCTGCACCGTGGAGAAGCCGTCCTTCTCGATGGGCCAGGGAAAGCTGGCGCGGACCTTGTCGGCGCCCTCCCAGGACCAGGCGGGCCCCGAGGAGCGCTCCACCCACCAGGGCCGTCCCGCGACCGGGACCCCGTCGACGTCGGTGAGGAGGAGGCCGGCGGCGTTCCCGGCCGGGCGCGTCTGCGCCGGGGAGATGAAGGCGATGAGGCGCGCGAGGTCCATGGGCTTGCCGTCGTTGTCGTACGCGGCCAGGCGCACCGTCTTGGCGGAGGCGGGGAGGGCGAGAAGTGCGGCGAGAAGCGCGGCGCTCGTCACGCGGCCATCGTATCTTTTCCCCCTTGCAAATTCCACAGAACCTGTTACAGTACCGCGTCTTTCAGGGTCGCTGGATCGCCGAGTCCGCGGAGGGGTCCTTGAGAGTTCTTCTGATCGTCGCGCTGGGTCTGGCCGCGTTCGCGTACCGCTCGTTCGGGAGGCCGCTCGACGGCTCGGCCTGGGACGTCCACGTCCGCCGCCAGGCGCTCTTCGCGCTCGGCCACAAGGACACCTTGATCTTCGACCGGGGACGGTTCTCCTCGATGAGCAAGACCGGCGAGGGCTTCAAGCCCTCGGGCTACGACGCGCAGGCGGAGAAGGCCGGCTCGGTCGCCACTTGGCAGGCGGAGTCCTCGGGGCAGGACGGCAGCCTCCTCGAGTGGAACGGCCAAGTCGACGGCGACCGCATGCGCGGGACTCTGGTCTGGACCCGCAAGGACGGGACCTCGAAGGCCTACTCCTTCAGCGGCCGCCGCCGCGCCTGAGCGCGGGCGCGCTCCAGGTTCTTCCGGATCTCCGCGTCGTCGGGGTCGAGGCGGGCCGCTCTCGACAGGAGCTCGACCGCCTCATCGAGCCGTCCGACCATCGCCAGGACCGAGCCCTCGTTGCCCAGCGCCCGCGCCGAGCGCGGCTCGAGCCGCGCCGCCTCGGCGAAATGCTCCAGCGCCCGCGCCGGGTCCCCGCCGCGCACCAGCGCGAGGCCTATCGCCGTCTGCAGGCCCGCGTCCTCGGGCAATAGGTCGGCGGCGGCGCCGCAAAAGCGCTCCGCGCGCGGGTCCCGGGCGGAGATCGTGGCATGGCAGGCGTTGGAGACGGCGATCCGGGACCCGGGCTGGCGCTCCGCGGCCCAGCTCCAGAGCGCGGCGTCGTCCTTCCAGCGCGCGGCCAGCGTCCAATCGGCCGCGACCGCGCCGATCGCCAGCGCCGCGCCGGCCGCCGCGACCGCTTTGGGGAATCGGCTCCCCAGCCGGGCCAGGCCCGCGCCGGCGGCGAGCGTCCAGCCCAGGCAGGCGAGGTAGGAGTAGCGCAGGGCCGTCAGCTGGACCCCGTTCTGGAAGAGGCCGGCGACCGGAAGCAGCAGCGCGGCGTACGCGAGCCAAAGGGCCGCGCGGGCCTCGACCGGGACCTTGGTCTTCTTGAGGAGAAACGCAGCCGCCGCCAGCGCCCCCGCCGAGAGCAGGACGCCCGGGTCGAGGAGGGAGAGGGGCCGCAGCGGATAAAGCGGGGAAAATCCTCCGGGCAGAAAAGTCTGCCGGAGATAGAAGCTCGAGGAGAATACCAGCTGGGCGAGGCGGGACCCCGGGCCGTGGGTCTCGAGCCGGGCGAGATTGCCCGCCGCGTGCTGGGCGCGGAGCGCCACCAGCGCCCCGGCGAGCGAGAGGACGAGATAGGGGAGCTTCTCGCGCAGGAGCGCGGCGAGCTCGCGCGGGCGCGGGGGAAGGCGCAGGCGGCGCAGGGGATAGAGGTCGAGGGCGAGCAGGACGACGGGCAAGGTGACGGCGTCGGCCTTGGACAGGAGCGAGAGCGCTTGGAGGGCGAGGCAGGCCCGCGGGCGCCGGCGCAGGTAGACGAGCGCCGCGAGAATATAGAACAGGTCGGCGAGCAGGGCGTGCGCGTTGCTCGCCCAGGCGACCGACTCCACGCGCAGGGGGTGGAGGGCGAAGAGCAAGGCGGCGCCCAGGGCGGCGGGGGCGTCGACGATCGCGAGCGCCAGGCGGTAGAAGGCCAAAGCGCAGCCGGCGTGCAGAGCCAGGCTCAGGGCGTGGTAGGCCCAGGGCTCGAGGCCGAAAGCGGCGTGCACGAGCGCCCAGGCGAGCCAGCTCAGGGGCCGCCACTGGCCCATGTGGAAGGTGGTGAGCATCCAGCGCAGGCGGACCGGATCGAAGCCGCGCAGGCCCGCGTTCTGCACGAAGAAGACGGCGTCGTCCCAGACGAAGCCGTTGCGCAGGATGGGAAGGCAGGAGAGAAGGGCCGCGGCGGCGACCGCGGCGGCCGGCGCCCGCGGAAAACGGCGGGGATTCATAAAGATTCATTCTATCACAAGGGTTTTCCGTAAATTTTGTTATACTGGCGGAAATGGCATTCGACGCAATCGTGGTCGGCGGCGGCATCATCGGCAGCGCCGCGGCCTATGCCCTCTCCAAGCGCGAGATGCGGGTCCTCCTCGTCGACCAGGAGGAGGCCCCCCACACCAAGGCTCCCTCGGCCGAGCACGCCCGGCTCTTCCGCCTCACCTACGGCAAGGACTCCTTCTACACGCAGATGGCCCTCAAGACCATCCCGCTGTGGCGCGACTTCGAGCAGGTCTGCGGCGAGACGCTGCTCCCCCAGGCCGGCATGCTCGATCTGGCCTTGGGCGACGGCCGCTACGAGGAGCAGTCGCTCGCGGCGCTTCTCGAGGCGGGCGTGAAGGCGAAGAAGCTCAAGCCGCTCGAGGTCTGCGCCGAGTACCGCATGTTCCGCTCCCGCGCCTTCCGCTTCGCGGTCTTCCACCCCGAGGGCGGCATGGTGCTGGCGCAGAAGGCGATCGCGGCGTTCGCGCTGCACACGAGGAAGCGCAAGGGGACCTTGGCCTCGGGCGTGCGCATCGTCAAGATCCTCAAGGGCAAGAACGGCATCCAGGGGCTCAAGGACGCGCAGGGCAAGACCTGGGTCGCGGACAAGTACGTCTTCGCCGCCGGCCCCTGGACCCGCGAGCTGCTCCTGGCCTACGGCCTGCCCCTGAGCCTGACCCGGCAGGAGAGCCTCTACTTCCGGCCGCCGCAGAACCAGGGCCGCTACCGGCCGGCGCACTTTCCCGTCTTCGCGGCCTCGGCCAAGGGCTTCTACGGATTTCCGGTGCACATCCACGGCTTCATGCGCCTGGGCTCGCTCAAGCCCGGCCCCTCGCTCAAGGCCATCAAGTCGCCGGCCGTCCCGGACAAGGGCTACGAGCGCAAGGCGCGGACTTTCCTGAAGGACCTCATCCCCGACCTGGGCGACTTCGTCGACCTCGAGGGGCACGTCGGCCACTACACGCGCACGCCGGACGGCGACCCCATCATCGACAAGCTGCCGGGCGAGGAGAACGCCTGGGTGGCGTCGGGTTTCGCCGGCCACGGCCCGACCTTCGCCCCGCTGGTGGGCGACATCGTCTCCAAGCTGGTCCTGGGCGAGAAGCCCGAGCTGAACCTCCACCGCTTCCGCATCGACCGCCTCCGCCTCAAGCGGCGGTGAACGCCGCCGCGCTGGCGCTCCTGTCCGCGGCGGCCGCCTTCGCGGCCCCGACGCGCGTCACCCTTCGTCTGCCGGACGGCGTGGCGCTGGTGGGAGACTACACCGCGCCCGCCAAGGGCAAGCCGGTCCTCGTGCTCCTGCACGGCGCGGGCTCGGCGCGGGGCGAGTGGGCGCCCTTGACGAAGCGTCTCGCCGCCATGGGCTGGGGCGTCGTGGCCGCGGACGGCCGCGGTCACGGGCAATCGGGCGGGCCGCGCGTCTCCGACGACTGGGCGCCCGAGCAGTGGCTCCAGCTCGCCGACGACCTTCGGACCTGGGCGCGCTTCGCCGCGGGAAAGGGCACGCCCCCGGAGCGGGTCGCGCTGGGCGGAGCCAGCATGGGAGCCAACATCGCCCTCGCCGCCGCGGCGCGCCTGCCCAAGACGCCCTTCGTCGTCCTGCTCTCGCCCGGCCTGGACTACCGCGGCATCCCGGCGGCCGAGCCGCTCTCGCGGCTGTCCTGCCCGGTGCTCATGGCCGCCGCGCCGGACGACCGGTACAGCTTCCAGAGCGCGCGCGTCCTGTCCGATTTCCTGAAGGATCCGCGCGGCCGATTTCTCAAGGCGGCGTCCGGGCACGGCGTGCGCATGCTCGAGGGCCCGGAGAACGCGGCCTTCGTCGCCGGCCTGCTGGATTGGCTGAGAAAGACAGAGCCCCCCGGAGGTGGTGGTGGGGGGCTCTGAAATCGGTCCGTCTACGACACAAGAATAGTAGCGCTTTGCCCCAAAACGCCTATGGGGCCTTCGGGGAAATTTTCCAGGGACAAAGGTAACCCGCGGGAGTTACCCAAATGGTCCTGATTATGTCGCGTCAGTCCTGGGGCTGGTTGCGCATGTGCAGCGCGAAGAGCACGTACAGAAGGAGCGCGGGGATGAACCAGTTCAGGGCGAACCATTCCTCGAAGGAGATGGCGACGGGCAAGATGGGGTTGAAGAGGATCGCGACCGGCAGCAGGATGAAGAGCAGCTCCTCGCAGCGCAGGTACAGGGCGCAGGAGGCGGCGTAGAGGCTGGCGAAGGAGACCATCATGCGCAGGATGGTGTAGTACGGCTGGTCGACCAAGGGCTGGTTCACGACGAAGTAGGCCAGGTTGGTCAGGATCGCGGCGAAGAGGACCAACGCCAGGCGCAGCACCGAGATCGAGCGGGCGCCCTCGGCCGGCGCCCCTTTGCGGCGCAGGCGCACGCGAGGCTTGATCTTGATCCGCG
>DATLOS010000236.1:0-2592 GCA_035536155.1 Elusimicrobiota bacterium | reverse complement strand
CCCAGCGCGGCCGCCTCCGCTAAAGTGACGTTCTTCGCGGAGACGGCGTTATAGGTCCCGCGCAGGCCTTCCCGCAGCGCGGCCCGCAGGAAAGCGAGCACGTCCTCGTGGCGGACGCAGTTGAACTCCGAGTCGCCGGAGAGCTCGAGGGCGCAGTCCTCCCGGGCCGCGCGCACGAGAGAGCTGGGCCGGGCGTAGGCGCCCAGGAGCGAGCCGGGCCGCAGGATCAGGTGGGCCGGGCCCGCGCTCCGCACCGCCTCCTCCGCCAGGAGCTTGCTGCGGGCGTAGGGGCTCGACGCCGACTCCGGCCCGGGCCGCTCGTCCTCTCCATGCGTGCGTCCGTCCTTGGGGTACACGTCCACGGTCGAGATATAGACGAAGAAGGAATGGGGCGCCGCCAAGAGGCGGATCGTCAGCTCGAGGATGTCGCGGCGGGCCTCCTCTTCGTCGCAGCGGGAACCCGCGGATGCGCAGTGGACGATCGCGTCCGCGCCGGCGCGCTCGATTTCCGGCCCTGTCTCGCGGGATAACCCGGCCCCGCCCAGGCGCTCGTGGAGGAAGCGTCCCAGACCGCCGCGGATCCCCGTGACCAGGAACTCGGGGCGCGTTTTGACACCGGACATGGGAGCCCGTTATACTTAATAAAGACCCGGCGATGAAGAAGCTCCGTCTCGACGTCCTCCTCGTGGAAAAGGGCCTCTTCCCCACCCGCGCCAAGGCCCAGGCGGCGGTGATGGCGGGCAAGGTCCGCCTTCCCGGAAAGCCCGCCCCGAAGCCGGGGACGCCGGTCTCGCCGGACGACGCCGTCGAGGTGCTCGCCGACGCGTGCCCGTACGTGTCGCGGGGCGGCCTGAAGCTGCGCGCCGCGCTCGACGCCTTCGCGGTCGACCCCCGCGGGCGGACGGCGCTCGACCTGGGCGCCTCCACCGGCGGATTCACCGACTGCCTTCTCCAGGCCGGGGCCGCGAAGGTCTACGCCGTCGACGTGGGGCACGGACAGCTCGACGCGCGCCTGCGCGGGGACCCGCGCGTCGTCTGCATGGAAAAGACCCACGCGCGCGACCTGAGCCCCGCCCTCTTCTCCCCCCCGCCGGATCTCGCCGTCGTCGACGTCTCCTTTATATCGCTCACCAAGGTACTCGCCCCCCTCGCCGCCTGCCTGGCCGGGCGCGGCGAGATCGTCGCGCTGGTCAAGCCGCAGTTCGAGCTCGAGGCCTCGAAGACCCCCAAAGGCATCGTGCGCCTGGAGGAGCATCGCCGCGAGGCCCTCGAGCGGGTGCGCGCGCACGCCGCCTCCCTGGGCCTGCGCGAGGGCGGCTTCATCGAGTGCCCGGTGGCCGGCGCGAAGGGAAACCGCGAGTTTCTCTGGCACGGCCACAAGGGCTTCTGTTAAAGTATTGCCGTCGACATGAACCACCTACGCTTCGGAGCCCGCCTGCTCTGGGCCCACGCGACCGGGGCGCGGGTGCCCCTCCAGCTGAACATCCACGTGACCGATGTGTGCAACCTGCGCTGCGCCTACTGCTACGTGGACTTCGACCATGCGATCAAGGACCTGCCCCTCGACGCCCTCAAGAAGGCGATCTCCGAGGCGCGGGCCTGCGGCACGGAGCGCATCAGCCTCGAGGGCGGCGAGCCCACCGCCCGCAAGGACATCGGCGACTTGGTCGACCCCATCGTCGACCTGGGCAGCGAGTGCAACATCAACACCAACGGCTACTTCATCCCCCGCCACGTCCAGCGCCTCAAGCGCGCGGCCATGCTCTCCGTGAGCCTCGACGGGCCCAAGGAGGTCCACGACCGCCTGCGCGGCCCGGGCAGCTTCGACAAGGCCGTCGAGGGGATCCGCGTCGCCCGGGCGAACGGCATCCGGGTGCACATCCTCAGCGTCCTCACCAAGCACAACCGCGCCCACGTCGACTATATGCTCGGCCTGGCGGAGTCTTTGGGCTGCTCCTGGGTGCCCAACTCCCTCTTCTTCATGGCCGGCGTGAAGATCGACCGCGAGCAGGCCAAGGAGTACGCCATCGACGACGAGGACTACCGCCGCCTCCTGGGCGAGCTCGTCGAGAAGAAGCGGCTCGGGCGCCCGATCGTGTGGTCCGAGAGCACCCTCCGCTACGCCGGCCGCTGGCCGGAGAGCTACTTTCAGAGCAACATGTTCGAGGAGCGCGCGAAGCGCGAGGCCGGCTTCGAGCCCGTGCAGTGCCAAGCGGCGCGCTTCTTCGTGGTCATGCAGACGAACGGCGACCTCTACTCCTGCGACCCCCTGCTCGGCTACGGCAAGCCGGCAAACGCCGTGGAGCTCGGCTTCGCGGAGGCCTTCCGCCGCACCACCACGCACGGCTGCGTCGCCTGCAACTCGATCGTCTGCAACGAGTACCACCAGCTCTTCGGGATGCGCCCGTCCGTGATCGGAAACCTCCTCTCGAGCTACAAGAAGGACGGGCCGGTGCTCCCGCCTTCCGATCCGGCTCCGGCGCCGGCCGCGACGCGCGAATGATCCTGGTCTTGGGCGCCACCGGTTTCCTCGGCGGGCATCTCGTGCGCCGCCTGAACCGGGAGGGCGCGCGCGTGGCCGTGTTCCGGCGC
>DATLOS010000235.1:0-8720 GCA_035536155.1 Elusimicrobiota bacterium | reverse complement strand
TCGGGCGCGGCGACAGCCGGCGTCGCGGGCTCCAGGACGGCGGTCGGAGTGGGGGAGACGGGAGCGGTGAGCGCGCTCGTTTCCAGCGAGAGCGCGGGGCCTTCCGTGCTCGTCGTGAGCGGCGTCGAGACGACGGGCGCCATGCCGCGCGCCGCCGGGCTCCCGCGCGTCGCGAACGAGGCGGCCAGCGCGCCGCCCAGGCCGCCTTGGGCGAGCAGAAGCGCGCCCGACAGCAGGACGGCGATCCCCTTTCGGAGCCTCATCGCATAGAGGATCGCACGGACTCGACTTATTAGGAAGGGTCGAACGGGTCGGGCGGGCGGCTAAACGGCCTAGGGCCGATTGGGCCTAACGCCGACGACGGAGGACGAGGAGGGGAAAGCCCCGGGCGGCAGGATGCCCGAGGGATCGCGGGGCCGGCCGTCCGGCCCGAAGAGCATGAAGTGCAGATGCGGCCCGCTCGAGTCGCCGTTGTGCGCCCCGCCGACCGAGCCGAGCTTGGTCCCGCGGGCGACGCGGTCGCCGGCCTTCACCGCGATCCGGCCGAGGTGGGAGTACCAGGTGCGCGAGCCGTCGGGGTGGACGACGATCACCAAGCCGCCGTAGCCGCGGCCGTAGTCGAGGAGCAAGTTGAAGGCGTGCGCGCGCAGGACGCGGCCGGCGCGGGCGGCGCGCACCGGGGTTCCCTCGGCGGCCGCGAGGTCGACGCCCTGATGGCCGCCGTAGTGGCGCGGCGCGCCCCAGATCCCGAGCGGGGGGACCTGAAAGCGGGCCAGCACCGGGGCTCGGTAGTCGGCGTCGCGCGAGACGTCGAGGTCCCGCTCCAACTGGAAGAGGGCGCCGTGGAACGCGAAGCCGGCGCTCGCGGGGATCGCGGCGGGCATGGGCAAGGGCATGGGGCGCAGGCCGGTGGGCGTGGGGTTGAGCTCGGCGCAGGGAGCCAGCGCCAGACCCAGGGCCATCGACGCCTGCAGGACGGGGCTTCGCATACCCCGGTATTATGGGAAAGCCGTGTTACAAGAAAACGTCGAGAATCGTCCGCCGCCTCGGCGCCGTCACCCCCCGCCCGCTCGAGCATGTGTTAAAATAGTGGTCCCGGAACGACGAAGATGCCCCCCGACCTGGACGGACTCAACCCCGAGCAGAAAGACGCCGCCGCGCACCGCGGAGGCCCGCTGCTCGTCTTGGCCGGCGCCGGCACCGGCAAGACCCGCGTCATCGTCCACCGCATCGGGTCCCTTATAGAGGAAGGCGTCGCCCCGGGCCGCATCCTCGCGGTGACCTTCACCAACAAGGCGGCCGAGGAGATGCGCAAGCGCGTGGAGGCGCTCTGCCCCGGCCGCGGCGCGCAGGTCTGGGTGCACACCTTCCACGCCTTCGCCGCGCGCGTCCTGCGCCGCCACGCCGAGCGCGTGAAGCTCTCGCCGCGATTTACCGTCTACGACACCGACGATCAGAAGCGCCTGGTCGTCGAGTCGCTCAAGGAGCTGGGGCTCCAGGACGAGAAGAACAAGGCCGGGCTCTACGTGAGCGTGATCTCGCGCGCCAAGGACGACCTGCTCGACGCGCAGTCCTACGGCATCTACGCGATGGCCCAGCGCGACCCCTTCCGACAGACGGTGGCCCGGGTCTACGAGCTCTACCAGCGCAAGCTCGACGCGACGGGCTCCCTCGACTTCGGCGACCTTCTTCTTAAGACCGCCGAGCTCCTCAAGATCGACCAGGCCACGCGCGAGTACTACCAGGAGCTCTTCCAGCACGTGCTCGTCGACGAGTACCAGGACACGAACCACGCGCAGTACATCCTGACCAAGACCCTGGCCGCCAAGCACCGCAACCTCTGCTGCGTGGGCGACCCCGACCAGTCGATCTACGCCTGGCGCGGCGCGCACATCCGCAACATCCTCGAGTTCGAGTCGGACTTCAAGGAGACGCGGGTGGTCAAGCTCGAGCAGAACTACCGCTCCACCCCGAACATCCTCAACGCCGCCACCTCGGTGATCCGCAACAACAAGCAGCGCGCCGCGAAGACGCTGTGGACGAAGAACGGCGAGGGCGAGTCGGTCTCCTCCGAGGAGTACGCCGACGAGCGCGAGGAGGCCCGTGCGGTCGGGCGCAAGATCCTCCAGCTCCTCGACGCCGGGGTGCCGCCCCAGGACATCGCGGTGTTCTACCGCACCAACGCGCAGAGCCGCCAGTTCGAAGAGGCGCTGAGCCTGGTGCGCGTGCCCTACCGCGTGGTGGGCTCGGTCCGGTTCTACGAGCGCAAGGAGATCAAGGACGCTTTGGCCTACGCCCGGGTCGCCTTGAACCCGGCCGACTCGGTCTCGCTTTCGCGCATCCTCAACGTCCCGACCCGCGGCCTGGGCAAGACCGCGCAGGAGGCGCTGGGCGCCTACAGCCTCCAGCAGAGCGTGAGCCTCCTCGAGGCCTTGAAGGACGCGGACCGCATCCCGAGCATGAGCGCCTCGGCCCGCCGCGGCGCGCGCGAGCTGGCCGCCCTCCTCGAGAAGCTGGGCGAGGACTTCAAGACGCTGTCCCCGACGGACGCCATCAGCGCGGTCCTGCAGCGCACCGGCTACTGGGCCGCGATCGAGCAGGCCGCGCAGGACGACCCCGAGGAGGCGACGCGCCTGGGCAACCTCCAAGAGCTCGTCAACGCCATCAAGGAGTTCGAGGACACCGCGGCGGAGAAGCCCGCCCGCCTCGAGCACTTCCTCGAGGGCGTCTCCCTCCACTCCGGCGCCGACGGCTACGAGGCCCAGGCGCCCGCCGTCACCTTGATGACCATCCACTTGGCGAAGGGCCTCGAGTTCCCGGCGGTGTTCGTCACCGGCCTCGAGGAGGGGCTCTTCCCCATCGCGGCGGGCAACGCCTCGCCGGAGGAGCTCGAGGAGGAGCGCCGCCTCTGCTACGTGGCCATGACCCGGGCGCGCAAGATCCTCTTCCTCACGTACGCCGCGACCCGCCGCCTCTTCGGGAAGGTGTACTCGAATCTGCCGTCGCGCTTCATCCTCGAGGCCCGGCTGATGGGACTCAAGGAAGAGGACCGCCCCGCGGCCGCCGCGGCTCCGGCCTCGGAGCCGGTCGTCGACCGTCCGGCCCTGCGCGTCAAGCCCGGCATGCGCGTGCGCCATCCCGAGTTCGGCTTCGGCAAGATCGTGGACCGGACCGGCTCGGGCGAGGCGATGAAGGTCACCGTGCAGTTCGACAACGGGGTCACGCGCAAGCTGCTGGTCCGCTATGCGCCTCTGGCCGCTGCTTAGCTAATGGAGATCACCGAGGAAGACGTGCGCCGGATTGCCCGCTTGGCGCGCTTAACCCTATCCCCGGAGGAGATTCGCACCTACCGCGGCCAGCTCGTGCGGATCCTCGAGCACATGGAGGAGCTCAAGCGGCTCGACACGGCCCGCGTCGAGCCCACGGCCCACGCCCTGGGACTCAAGAACGTCCTGCGCGAGGACGAGGCCCGCCCCTATCCGGACCGCGCCGGCCTCCTCGCCGCGGCCCCGGCCGCCGACGGACCCTATTTCAAGGTGCCCAAGGTCATCGAATGACGCTCGCGGCGCTGCTCGTGCTGGCGACCGCCCCGGCGTTCGCCAAGGAGCCTTCGGCCGCCGCGAAGGCCAAGCTCCACGAGGGCATCGCGGCCTACGAGGCCGCGCGCTTCGACGACGGCGTGGAGAAGCTCAACCGCGCCGCCGCGATGCATCGCGGCTGGAAGACGGCGGCGGCCTTCCGGGCCCTGTGCCTGTGGACCACGGGCGACATGGCCGGCGCCAAAGGGGACGCCCGCGTCGGCCTGCGCCTCAACCCCAATAGCGCCGAGTCCTATGCCGCGCGCGGCTTCGCGCGCTTCGTGGTCCGCGATCTCTCGGGCGCCATGAGCGACTTCCGGGCCTCGTCGGAGCAGGACCCGGAGTACGCTTTGGCCTACTTCGGCATGGGCAGCGTCCTCAGCTCCCAGGACCGCCCGCGCGAGGCGCTTCCGCAGCTCAACCGCGCGCTCCAGCTGGCACCCAAGGCCGCGGCCTTCCTGATCGTGCGGGGCACGGTGCGCGACAAGCTCAAGGACTTCGCCCGCGCCATCGACGACTACGGCAAGGTCCTGGCCTTGAACCCCGACTTCCACTGGGCGAGCCTCTACCGGGGCCGCGACAGCCGCGAGCTCAAGGACTTCCGCGGCGCGGTCAAGGACCTGAGCGACTTCCTCACGCGCCAGCCCGACCATGAGGAGGCGCTGTACCTGCGCAGCAACGCCTACTACCTCCTCGGCGACTACTCCTCCGCCATCAAGGACCTGGACCAGCTGCTCCAGATCAACCCGTCGAACGGCCTGGCCTACGCGAACCGCGGCCAGGCCAAGGCCGAGGTGGGGGACCGGGACGGGGCGATCGCCGATCTCAAGCGCGCCAAGGAGCTCTCCCCGGCGCGCGCCCCGCAGATCCAGACCGCCATCGACTCGCTCGAGGCGAAGGGCGCCCCCGAGCCGGAGGAGGCGCCGCGCGGGCGCCCGCGCCGTCCGCCCGAGAAGCTCTCCGGCGTCGCCGCCCAGCCCGATTTCGCGAACGGCTCTCCTTCGCCCCGGCCTTCGTCCCGCTCCGCGGCTTCCAGCGCGTTTCCGCAAGAGAGTGCGATCGAGGCGCCTCCATCGACGCGCCCATCCCGCGCCCCCAGCCGCCAGCAGGTCAATGGCGCCGTCGCGGCGGAGCACTGCCCGCCCGAGGGCTGCGGCGAGGTTCCCCCGCAGGCTCCGCAGCCCAGGCCCCAGGCTCCGCGTCCGAACCCCGCCTACGCTCCCGAGCAGGAGCCCAAGCCCGACCCGTTCGCCACTCCGGCCGTGGAGCCGAGGAGCGCGCCGAGCCCTTTCCCGATGGACGAGAAGGGCCCCAACGACAACGTGAAGGACCCCTGGTACCTCCGATGATGACCGCAGCCGAGACCGCGCGCAAAGTCCGCGCCCGCGAGCTCAAGGCCGAGGACGCCGTCCGCGCGTCCTTGGAGCGCATCCGCAAGCGCGACCCCCAGGTGAAGGCCTTCCTCTCCGTCCACGAGGAGAGCGCTCTGGAGGCCGCCCGCGCCGTCGACCGCAAGGTGGCCGCGGGCGAGAAGGTCGGGCCGCTGGCCGGCGTTCCCATCGCGGTGAAGGACAACATCCTGGTCAAGGGCATGCCCGCGACCTGCGCCTCGAAGATACTCGAGAACTACGTGGCGGTCTACGACGCCACGGTCACCGAGCGCCTGCGCGCCGCCGGCGCGGTGATCGTGGGCAAGACCAACATGGACGAGTTCGCCATGGGATCTTCCACCGAGAACTCCGCCTTCTTCCCCACGAAGAACCCGTGGGACACTACGCGCGTGCCCGGGGGCTCGAGCGGCGGCTCGATCGCGGCCGTCGCGGCAGGCATGGTGCCGCTGGCCTTGGGCTCGGAGACCGGCGGCTCGGTGCGCCAGCCCGCGGCCTTCTGCGGCGTGGTGGGGCTCAAGCCCAGCTACGGCGCCGTCTCCCGCTACGGCCTAGTGGCCTTCGCCTCTTCTCTCGATCAGATCGGCCCGGCGGCGCGCACCGCGGAGGACGCCTCCCTCCTCTTCTCCGTGGTCGCGGGCCACGACCCCAAGGACTCGACGTCTTTGCCCTCGCCGGCGCCCGCTCCGGCCGCCGAGAAGATGGGCAGCCTGGCCGGCCTGCGCGTCGGCCTTCCGAAAGAATATTTCATCGAGGGGCTCGATCCGGAGATCGCCGCCTCCGTGCGTTCCGCGGTGGAGCGCCTGGGCAAGCTGGGCGCCACGGTGCGCGAGGTTTCCTTGCCGCACACGCGCTACGCCCTGTCGAGCTACTACATCATCGCGCCTTCCGAGGCCAGCGCGAACCTGGCCCGCTTCGACGGGGTGCGCTACGGGCACCGCTCGAAGAAGGCCGGGACCCTCCTCGAGCTCTACGAGAACAGCCGCGGCGAGGGTTTTGGCGCCGAGGTGAAGCGCCGCATCATGCTGGGCACCTACGCCCTGAGCTCCGGCTACTACGACGCCTACTACCTCAAGGCCCAGCGCGTGCGGACCTTGATCCGCCGCGACTTCGAGGATGCTTTCAAAGAGGTCGACGTGCTGGCGACCCCGACCGCGCCGACGACGGCCTTCAAGCTGGGCGAGAAGAGCTCGGACCCGCTCCAGATGTATCTTTCCGACGTGTTCACCATGCCTTGCAACATGGCGGGGATCGCCGGGCTCTCCTTGCCCTGCGGCCTGAGCAAGGGCGGCCTGCCCATCGGCCTCCAGCTCCTCGCTCCCTCGGGCGGCGAGGACGTCCTCTTCGGCGTGGCGCGCCGCATCGAGCGCGAGATCCCGTTCGAGTGCCGGCCCGCGCTGTGAAGCAGGCCACGGAAGTCTCGGCCGGCGGCTTGGTCACGAAGGACGGCAAGATCCTCCTCGTGAAGATGAAGAACCTCAAGGGCGAGTACGTCTGGACCTTCCCCAAGGGCCACCTCGAGGGCAAGGAGTCGCCCCGGCAGGCGGCCCTGCGCGAGGTCGAGGAAGAGAGCGGCTACGCCTGCGAGATCCGCGCCTCGCTGGCCCTCGTGCGCTACACCTTCATGCGCGACAAGCGCCTGGTGCGCAAGCGCGTGCGCTGGTATTGGATGACGCCCAAGAGCGGGACGGCGAAGCCGCAGGCGGGGGAGATCTACGACTTGAAATGGCTCCCGTTCGACAAGGCCGGGGCGCTCCTGCGCTATCCGGCGGACTTCCGCCTCCTCGACAAGGCCCGGAGGATCTCCGCGTGAGCGACATGGAGCTGGTCATCGGCCTCGAGGTCCACTGCCAGCTGGGCACGGCCTCCAAGCTCTTCTGCTCCTGCCCGGCCTCCTCCTTCGGCGCGAGCCCCAACTCGTCGGCCTGCCCGATCTGCACCGGCCAGCCCGGGACCTTGCCCGTGCTCAACCGCAAGGCCGTCGAGCTCGCCTACTCCGCGGCCATGGCCTTGGGCTGCAAACTGCGCCCGCGCTCAATCTTCGCGCGCAAGAACTACTTCTATCCCGACCTGCCCAAGGGCTACCAGATCTCTCAGTATGAAGAGCCCTTCTCCGAGCACGGCGGCCTCGACATCGCCGGCCCGAAGCGGGTGCGCATCCTCCGAATCCATATGGAGGAAGACGCGGGCAAGCTCCTGCACGCCGTCGCGGGCGCCGAGCTCGACGGCTCCTTGGTCGATTTCAACCGCGCGGGCGTCCCGCTCATCGAGATCGTGTCGGAGCCGGACATCCGCAGTTCTGAAGAAGCGTTCCAGTATCTGACCAATCTGAAAGAAATCCTCCAGTTCGCCGGCGTCTCGCGCTGCGACATGGAGAAGGGCGAGATGCGCTGCGACGCCAACGTCTCCGTGCGCCCGCGCGGCGCTGAGAAGTTCGGCACGCGCGCCGAGATCAAGAACTTGAACTCCTTCCGCGGCGTGCGCGACGCCATCGACTACGAGTTCAAGCGCCAGTGCGCCGCGCTGGAGCGCGGCGAGCGGATCGTCCAGGAGACGCGGCTCTGGGACGCCGAGCGGCGCGTGACCGAGTCCCTGCGCTCCAAGGAAGAGGCGCACGACTACCGCTACTTCCCCGAGCCCGACTTGGTGCCCCTCGAGGCCGAGGAGGCCTTGGTCGCGCGCGTGCGCGCGGCCCTGCCCGAGGCCCCGTCGGCGCGCCGGACGCGCTTCATGAACGACTACGCCCTTACCGAGTACGACGCCGGGGTTTTGACGGCCGAGCGGGCCCTGGCGGATTACTTCGAGAAGGCGGTCGCCGTTTGCGGCAAGGAGCTGGCCAAGTCCGCGGCCAACTGGATGCAGTCCGAGCTCATGGCCAAGCTCAACGCCGAGGCCAAGACCGTCGCGGACTCGCCGGTCCGGCCGGAGAGCCTGGGCGAGCTCGCGGCTCTCGTGCAGAAGGGCACGCTTTCCGGCAAGATGGGCAAGGAGCTATTTCCCAAGATGTGGGAGACCGGCAAGGCTCCCGCCGAGCTGGTTAAAGAGCTCGGGCTCACCCAGGTCACCGACTCCGGGCAGGTCGGCGTCTGGGCCGATGAGGCGATCGCGGAGAACCCCAAGATCGTCGCGGACGTGCGCGCCGGCAAGGAGCGCGCGATCGGCGCCTTGGTCGGCGCGGTGATGAAGAAGTCGAAGGGGAAGGCGAATCCGGCGTTGGTCAATGATTTGCTCAAGGAAAAGTTGAAGTAAGAATGTAGTAGCATGACGACGTCGTATCCTTCCTATGCGGATGCCGACCGCGCGGGGCTTCCTGTTGCTTGGTCTTCTAAGCTCCTCTGTTTTTGGCGCTGAACAGGCCGGACCCAATCCGGCAACCCTTTCTCCCAGCGGCTCGCATGGCGTCTCGCTCTTCACCGGCGCCTTCACCTATTCCTACCCGATAGGCGTCCCGCCAGGGCGACGCGGTATTCAGCCAGGTCTCGCTCTCCTTTATAACTCACAGGCGCTGCGTTGCAAGGCAAGAATCCTGCACTTGGGCCTGCAACCGGAGCGGCGTCGGCTTGGTACGACGTCGACAAATATCCGGACCGCTGGGACAGGGAGTGATAAAAAATAATTTGCAGCGAAGCGCGTTTTTATTTTGCTTTACGCTTTCGGGCTGTTTTTTCCATTCGAAGTCACAAACAGATGACTTTGCCGTTTTAAAATCTGTAAAGCCTTCCATTTGGATTGGTAGGGTAGATGGCACAAGACA
>DATLOS010000234.1:0-2676 GCA_035536155.1 Elusimicrobiota bacterium | reverse complement strand
CGGCGCGCGGGACGTGTACAGGCGGCCGGCCGGCCTCGCGCTCGGCCCGGCGGCGTACGAGATCGAGGCGCTCCGCGGCGCGTGCTGGCGCGCGGCCGTCGCGCGCTTCACCCAGCACGCGCTCTCGCGGGCCGTCCTCCTCGCGACCGAGCGCGCGGTCCTCACGGCGCACACCGCGTGGGCGCCGGTGGCGCTGAACCTCAGCGCGATGGCGGTGCGCGAGATGCTGCGGGACGGCCTTCCGGCGCCATTCCTGGCCGGCTGGTGGCCGGTCCCCGCGCAGGAGCACGAGGCGCCGGCCCGCGCCGAGGTCTCGCTGCGGTTGGCCGCGGCGGCGCTGCCCGGGGGCGGCCCAGTGAGGGCCGCGCCGCCACCTGCGGGCCTCGCGGTCGGGGCCGCGCGGGCGCCCGGCCTCCTCGCAGTCGGAACGGCGGCGAGGCCGGACGGCCCCCTCGCGGCTGGAGCCGCGCGAGCGCGCCGCCTCGCGGTCGGGGCCGCCCGCGCCAGCCGCCTCGTAGCGGGAACCGCGGCGCGCGCCGCCGGCCCTCCCGCCGCAGCTCAGCGCAGGGCGCCTCAGGGAGCGCGGCTGGCCGCGGGCGCGGCCGAGGTCCCCCGCGCGGCGAGCCTGGCCGTCTGACCGCTTTTTGAAGGCCGCGCCGGGGACGGCAATGTCGGGGCCAGCGCGGACAGAGGCAAAGACGGGCGGCCCGGGCAAGCCGGGCCCGTCGCGGTCGTTCGCCGCCTGGGAGGTCTGCGCCGGCTCTCGGGGCCAGGTCGAGCAGGCCCCCGAAACCAAGGTCCACGCCGGGCGGAGGACGGTCGTCAGCGTCTGGCCGGCCCCCGGCGAGAGCAAAAAGGCGCAGGGCCCGGCGGCCGCGCCCCCGCCCTCGACCCAGCCGACCGGCTCGGGCCCTGGCGAGCCGGGCTTCGCCGAGTACTGGGTCGACGTCGAGCGCACCGGCGCGCACTGGGTGGCGTGGAGCCTGGCGCTGTGGGGCGACGTCCAGCCCCTGCTCAGGGCTGGGGTCTGCGCCGGCGCGGCTGAGCCGCTCAGGGTCGCGAACGCGCTGATCGCCGCCCGGAGCGAAAAAGGCGAGCGCCTCGGCGCCCACTACGCCGGCAGCGCCTGCGGCCCCGTGGAGTTGCAGGCCGGCCGGCGCCTGCGACTGGCCCTCGACCCGGCCGAGTTCGACAGCTCGACGCGGGTCGTCGCGTGGCGGCTGGCCGCGACCCCCCTGGACTAAAAATCAGTACCCGGCGCAGGCAACGAGGCTGTCGCCTTGCAGCTTCAGCTGCTGGCCGCAGCCGGCGATCCGCTTGTCCTCGCCGGCCGGCCCGCCGTGCGGCGCGAGCTGCCCCCGCCGGGTGGCCCCGCACACGAAGACCCCGCAGTTGACGTCTTGCATGACGCTAAGGGGGGTGAAGCACTTCGGGCAGTAGTGCACGCCCGCCTTTACCGCGTCCAGTGGCTCCGGCCGCGGCGCTGGCTGCGGCCCGGCCAAGCTCTCGGCGAGGCGGCGGTCCGCCTCCACCTGAGCCTCCCTGCCTTCGAGGCGGAACGCTAAGGCGCGGTCGCGGACGATCGCGTAATGGGCCTCGATCTCCTCGTTGAGGAGCCTTCGGGCGAACTCCGCGTCGTCCACCTGAGCTCCGCAGCTCTCGCCGGCGCCTCCGTGCCCCTTGGCCTCGATCTTCGCGCCCCGCTTGAGCGATAACGCGAGCGCATCCTTGTCGATGTATGCCGGTTTCGGGGCGTCCTTGTCGAAGTGGAGCTTGCGTTCCTTGCCCCCTTGCGCCGGGCCCCCCTGCTCGAGACTCCGCGCGAGACTCCGCGCGAAGGCCAAGTCCTCCTCCATCTGTTTTTGGCGCTGCTGAGCTTCGAGATAGTATTTCTCACGCATCTCCGCCGCGAGTTTCTCGTCGCTCTCCATCGTTATCCTTTCGCCGGATAGAGTCTTCTGGAGCGTCGCCGCGAACTCAGCGTCGCGCTTCAGCGCTCTCTTCTGTTCCCTCCGAACCTTCGAAGCTTTCTTAGGCTTCGTCTTCTTTTCGGTGATTGTAGACGCCATATCCCTCGTGTACCCTTACTGCGGGCCTTCATTTTTGGCCCGCCTGGGGGGCGGGCTCCCGCGGAGCGAGAAGAAGGAGCTCGAGATCGCCGGAGCGTCGGTCCGCCGCCCGGGCGGGCCTGTTGCGCCGCCGGCTGCAGAAGCACACCAAACAGAGGACCACGACCGCGCCGGCCGCGGCCGCGCAGGCGGCGAACGCGGCCCAGCCCGCGCCGGCCGCCTCGACCCGGACCCAGCCCGTCGCCGATCCGTTGGTCTGGAGGGCGACGTAGAACGGTCCGTCAGCCGCGACCCCGGCGCGCTCGCACTCGTAGAACGCGGAGCCGCACGGCCACGCGGCGTCGAACGGAGAGCCGCTCGCGAGCCGGGCGAACTCGGCAGGCCCGACCAGGGCGAGCGCGCCCCCCGCGGGCGCCACGACCCGGGCGTCGAGCCGCCAGTGCCCGACGCCGAAGAACTCCGCGAGCAGTGGACCAGGCGCGCACCCGGCAAGGTCGTCCAGGCGGCAGGAGGCGCCCGCCGCGCCCGGCGCAAGCCGCGCCCCCCGCACGGCCAGCGCAGCCAGCACCAACCAGACGATCAGCGCGTCGGGCCGCATATACCGTGC
>DATLOS010000233.1:0-2815 GCA_035536155.1 Elusimicrobiota bacterium | reverse complement strand
GAGGCCGAGGTTGTTTCGTCCCGGGGCGTCGTCTTTCGCGGAGAGGGCCCGCCGCAGGTGGGGCAGGGCGCGGCCCGGGTCCCCGGAGGCGGCCAGAGCCGCGCCGAGGAGCGCCTCCCGGCGCTGGTCGCGAGGCGCCGTCTCGAGGAAGCGGACCGCGTCCGGGGTCCGGCCGCGCCGCAGAAGCGCCTCGCCGAACAGGGCGGGCGCCTGCGCCTCGCCCGGGTCGGCCGGCAGCGCGCGGCGGAAGCTCGCCAGCGCCTCCGGAAAGCGAGCGAGGCTCGCGAGGACGAAGGCCTTCTCCAGAAGGACGTCCGCGCACGAAGGGCAGAGGGCCTCCGCCGCGGAGTACTGCTTCAGGGCTTCCTCGGGGCGTCCCCGCGCGGCCAGATAGCCCGCGAGGTTGCGCCGGGCCGGGCGGTTGTCCGGGTCGACCCGGAGGGCCTGCGCCCAGAGCGACTCGGTATCCCGCCACGCCGCGAGCTGGCGGCGGGAGAGAGCCGCGAGGACGGGCAAGGAGCAGGCGAGGGCTATCGCCGCGCCGGGCCGGGATAGCGCGGCCGCCCCGGCCAGGAGCGCCCAGGGGATGCACGAGGCGTAGGAGTAGCGGTCCGCGACGAGCTGCGGGCCCGCCTGCGTCCAGCCCAAGACGGGGACGAGGCAGACGAGGTAGCAGGCCCAAGCGGCGAGGGCCCAGGGCCGGCGCTCGCGGGCGCGCCAGCAGGCGACGCTGGCGAGGGCGACGGCCGCGGCGCAGGCGAGGATGGCCGGTTCGGCGAAGCTTCGCCGCGTCAGGGCGTAGAGCGGCGAGAGGTCCAAGGGGACGAGGCTCTTCCGCAGATAGAAGACTATCCCGTAGGCGGCTTGGCCTAGGCGCTCCCCGACGCCGTAGCTTCGGACGGATGTCAATGCGCCTTGGCGGCCTTGAGCCCAGAGCGCGGCGCAGCCGTCGGCTAGCGCCAGCGCGGCGAAAGGAAGCTTCTCTCGCAGACGCGGGCGGCGGCGCAGAGGATAGGCGTCGAGGACCAGGAGGATCGCGGGCAGCGGCATCCAGAGCTCGTCGGCCAGGAGGGCGGGGACGTATAGAGCGAGGCTCAGGCCGCGGCGCCCGCGCAAGTAAGCCAGGATCGCCCCCAGGGCGAAGGCCGTGGAGAGGAGCTGACGCCGTTCGGTGGCCCACGCCACGGACTCGACGCGCAGCGGGTGGAGCGCGAATAGGAGCGCGGCGCCCGCGGCGGCGGCCAACTCGCGCGGCTCGGCTTTGTCCCCCCGGCCGCGGGCCAGGCGGCACGCCCGCAGGGCGAGGAGGAAGACCAGCGCGGCGTTGACCGAGTGGAGCAGGAGGTTGGTCTCGTGGTAGGCCCGGGGATCCAAGCCTCCGCGCAGGAAATCGAGGGCCGCGCTCAGCCAGGCGAGCGGCTGGTAATGGCCGTTGAGCGAGGTCGTGAGCATCCAACGGACGTTTCCCCAGGCCAGCCCCCGGAAGGCGGGGTTGGCGAGGAAGTTCACGTCGTCGTCCCAGGCGACGAAGCCGTTGCCCAGGCAGGGAAGGAATGCCCAAACGGTCAGCGCGGCCACCGCGGCGGCGACCGCGGCCGAGACGCGCGGCCCAGGCGAGCGAGAAGAAAAATTCACCGGCGGTTTCCGATCCCCTATGCTATAAACTTCCCATGGCCCGCGGCTCGGCGGCGAGGGCGGCGCTGCTCCTCTCGGCCTTCTTGGCCGGCTGCGCGGGCGCGCCTCGGCGAGCCGCGCACCCCCCCGACAGCGTCGAGGGCAAGGCGGTGATCCGGGTCGCCCGCTCCTACCTGCCGGAGGAGGGCTCCCGCCCGGTGCCGGAGGACTGCTCGGACTTCGTGCGCAAGGTGTTCGGGGAGCGCAAGCACCCCCTGCCCCGCTCGGCCGTGACCATGGCGGCCTTGGGGACTCCGGTGAAGAGCTCGCGGGAGCTGGCCATGGGCGATCTCCTCTTCTTCACCGGCTCCTCGGGCAAGGGGGTGGGCCACGTCGCGATCTACGTCCACAACGGGATCTTCATCCACCTCTCCAAGAAGTCCGAGGGCGTGCGCATGGAGAGCCTCTACAGCGACTATTACCGCAAGCATTACCTCTTCGCGCGGCGTGTGCTTTAAGTCATTGCCCGCGTGACTCAAGTCCGGTAGAAACGGGCGCCCGCGCCTGCTACGCTGGGGGCATGAACATGCTAGTCCTCGGACTCGCGGGCTATACCGGAACGGGCACGGCCGAAGGCGCCCGCTTCGAGGTGGCCGCCGTGTTCTTCATCGCGGGCGGCATCTTCATCGCCGCCGCGGCCCTGCAGCTCGCCAAAGACTCCGACCGCCGCGATTAACTCCTAGGTAAAGACTTCAAGGTGGGCGTGCAGTCCCGCGCGGCGCGCGCGGACCTGCGCGCCGGCGAAGAGCCTCTCGGCGAGCGCGGTCCCCCCTCGGGCGTGCAAAGTCTGCGCCAGGGCGAGCTCGGAGAGCACGGCCCCGCGCTGCTCGTCATGCTTCAAGAAGAGCCGCAGGGCCCTCTGCAGCCGGGCCTGGGCCGCCGCAAGCTCGCCCCGGGCCAAGGATATCTTGCCGAGCCCCCAATCCACGTAAGCGAGATCGGGCCCGTCGTCGAGGCTGGAGTAGAGGACGTGGGCGCGGCGGTAGAGCTTCTGCGCCTCGGGCAGCCGTCCGAGCTGACGGAGGGCGTTGGCCAGGCCGCAGGAGGCGTAGGCCTGGGCGAAGACGTCGTCGGTCCGGCGGAAGGCCCGCTCCGCCGCGGAGTAATGGCGGGCCGACTCGGCGAGGCGCCCCATGATGCG
>DATLOS010000232.1:0-6197 GCA_035536155.1 Elusimicrobiota bacterium | reverse complement strand
CTCCGCGTAGGCGGAGAGCGCGGGCGGGACGGCGCCGCTCTCCTTGCCCTCGGCGATGGCGGCCAGGTCCGCGAGCCCGGCCGCGCGCAGGTCCGCGCGCACGCGCCCGATCCCGCCTTCGCGGCGAAGCGCGCGCAGCTCCGCGGGCTGCATGCCGGAGCGGGCCGCGAGGAGCCACAGGCTGACCCTGTAGAGCACGGAGGGCGGAATGCCGAGGGCGCGGGCGCGCTTGCGTATCTCCTCGGCTTGGCGAGGATGGTAGCGCTGGAAGTCCTTGAGCTTCCCTTCCGCGGCGTACTCCGCGAGCTCGCTCACCGAGGTGCCGTCGGTCGTCTTCGGGATCTCGCGCAGGAGCTCGGCGGCCAGCGCGCTCTCCCGCGGCGTGAAGCGCAGGTCGGTCGTCATCTTCGATAAGACGGCGCTCGATATCGCGCCCCAGGCGTCCACCTGATGGCGCTTCCGGGTGGAGGCCGCCGACGGGATTTGGAACCCGGCCGCGCGCAGGCGCTGGAGCGGCCGCGGATCGCCGCCGTGGACGCGGAACGCCGGCATGAGGCCGGTATAGGCTGCGGCGAGGACGGCGCGCAGCACGGCGCGCATCCGCACCCCCGGCAGCTCCGGGACGCCCTCCTGCGCCAAGGCGCTCTCGAGGACCTGGAAGCCGCGCAGGAGAGCGCGGCCGATGTTCCGATCGCGGAAGCCGGTGGCGTATTCCCGGTCCCCGGGCCCGTAGGGGATCTCGAGCGCCGCCTTCAAGGCCGGGAACCGTCTTTCCATGAACGAGAGGACGTCGACGTTCCCGTGCTCCAGGAAGAGCGCGTCCTCCGGAGAGAACATCTGCTCGGGGCGGAACTCGGGGTCCGCGCGGTAGCGGCCGAGGCTCCAGTCGAGCTCGGCAGAGGCGTCCGGAACCGGCTCTGGCCGAGGCGTTCGCCATCCGAGCCAGCTGGCAAGGCGCCGGCCGAGGCCGATGCCGGGCTCGACCACGGCGCTTTCCGGGGCCGCCTCGGGGGCGGCGTTCGAGAAGGTCTTGCGCAGATGCGCTTCGAGCTCGAGGACGTCCGTCCGAGAGAGCTCCTCGGGACTCTTGCCCAGATGCTGGAGCGCGCCGGAGAGCGCGCCCAAGACCGCCCGGGCCTGGCCGACGCGCCCGCCTTTCGGCTGCTCCTGGTCAGGGGCGGGCGCGGCGGCTTCGCGGGCCGGTTCCGTCGGCGTCTTTTTGCCGCCGAGCCCGAGTCCGACCATCCGTTCCAGGACCTGGGACGCGAGCGTCAGGTCCGCCGCCGGCTCCGTCAGAGGCGCGGCCGTCGCCTGCGCCGAAGGCGCCAAGTCGGGAAGCGGCGAGGACTCGGTGCCGGAGCCCAACGAGGATATCTGCGGGCTGACGAGCGCGGGCGCGCCGAGCAGGTCGATTCGAGCCTGCTCCAGCTGGGAGCCCAGATACGCGCCGGCGGGAGGGGAGGCCGACGGGCCGCGAACGTCGGACGCGACGGCGCGGCCGGCTGCGGCCGCCGGATTGCCGAACGCGAGCTCAGCGGCGACGACGGCGGCCAGGATTCGGCGGGCGCTCATTCCCTAATAGGATGATCCCGATCCCGCGGAAAACATGGTCCCTAGGACCTTCGGATTCGTGGGCCCTAAGACTGTTCCTTGATTTTTCACATTTGAGGAACTACCCTCGCGGCATGACCATCAAGACCGTCTTGACCGCCTTGCCGTTGCTTGGCTTCCTCGGCGCCCGCGCGTCCGCGGCCGCGACCGCGAAGCCCGCCCCGATCGCCGCGAAGCCGGTGCCCTGCTGGATGCAGGCGGGCATCGACAAGTCGGTCATGGCCCAGCGCGGCGAGCTGGCGAAGTCTTCCCAGGCGGCGGTGAAGCTGGTCTGCGAGAACGCGGCCATGGACATGCCCGGCAAGCTCAAGGTGATCTCGAGCATCCGGAAGTCCACGCAGGAGAAGATGGACGCGCTGCTCACCCCTCAGCAGTCGGCGGCGCTGAAGGCCTGCAACCAGGCGCTGCCCAAGCCGCCCCCGAACCCGAACGCCCCCAAGAAGGGCCCCTGCGACTAGGTGAACTGTTCGTGGGTTTTTGCTAAAATACGAATCAGTCGCGGGCGTGGTTCAGTGGTAGAATGCTACCTTGCCAAGGTAGAGATGAGGGTTCGATTCCCTTCGCCCGCTCCAATTTTACCGACGGCCGGCGCATGAGCGCCGGCCTTTTTTCTTCCTAAGCCTTGGGCGCCGCGGGCTCCTGCGTCCCGAAGAACTGGAACTCAGGCAGGAGGCGCGAGAGGAAACACAGGCGGAAGCACTGGAAGAAGACCGCGAAGGGCACCGACACCAGCACGACGAGCAGGGCGAACGCGAGGGCGAGGGGCGCTCCCAGGGCGATCTTGAGCGCGAGGCTCATCGAGTCGAGGAGATGGAGCGCGCCGGCCGCGATCCCGGCGATGACCACCGGGATCAGCGCAGCCATTACGCACAGGGCCTGGAGGATGGCCGCGCCGATCAGCAGGCCGACTTTCATCAGGTAGTAGAGGATCACGTCTCCCCAGGCGACGCTTTTGGAGAAGAACAGCCGCGCCGTCTCGGCGATGCCAAGGCTCCGATGGTACATGAGCGGGACCAGGAAATCGGTTAGCAGCAGAGACACGAGCAGGCCCGCGAGCAGGAAGGCGAGGATCGCGGGCAGGAGCATCAGCACCCGCGTCCACAGCGGCCCGGGAGACGTCGCGGCGTGGTAGGCGATCGCCGCGAGCGCACCGAGGCTGAGCACCGAGTAAGGGAGCTGGAACCCGAAGAGAGAGTTCCCCAGCGGGGCGTTGCGCGCGAAGGATTCCCGCACGGACAGGGTGTCGTGGACGAGGAAGTCGAGCAGGACGAAGCGGAAGCGGCAGTTGATCCAAGAGAGGAGCGCCAGCATCGCTACGAGGGCCAGGGCGATCGCGGCCCAAGCCGGGGCGCCCAGCGCGCGCAGGGAGGCGAGCGCGGCTCGCGCCCGCGCCTTCGTTTGATCGACGGCGGCCGGGTTCGGGTCGGACGCGGACGGCGCGGGCGCAGGCGCGGCGGGCTGCGGGGCGGCCGACGCTTCGGCGGGCGGAGCCGCCGCGGGCTGGACCGCGGGAGCGGGCATGGGCGCGGCCGCGGGCGAAGTCTCCGGGCCCGCCGCCGGCGCGGTCGGCGCGGGCTGGACCGGCGAAGCGGCCGGGGCCGCCGCGGCGGGCCGCGCGGGCTTCGCGGACGGCTTGAGATTGCTGCTGCCCCGGAAGCTCGGGCTGGTCCCTCCCGCGAGCAGCAGCACGATCCAGATCTTCAGCCAGCGCCCCACCCGAATGGGGAAGAGAAGCTCCTTGGTGCGCGCGATCGCGGCGGATACCAGCCCTTCCATCGGCTGGAGTATGGGTCCAATCGCGCCGCCGCGCAATGGCCCCCGGGGGCTAGACGAACCGCCCCCCGCGCCGTATGCTATGGGCCAAGGCCCCATGGCTAGCCACGAGGACAACCTGCGGCGGGTCACCGAATTCGCCCAGTCCAAGAACCCGGTGTGGCCGATGGCCGCCGTCATCCTGGACCGCGAGCAGCGCGTGCTGGTGCGGGCGGCCAACGCCTGGCATCTGAGCCCGACCTATCATCCCGAGGTGGTCGCGCTCAACGTCCTCGCGCGCGAGTACCCGGCGATCAAGCGCGACGACGACCTGGTGATGTACTCGAGCGTGGAGCCCTGCGCCATGTGCGTGTCCGCCGTGCACTGGGCCATCGTCACCGGCCGGCCGGTGCGCACCATCATCTACGGCGCGGCCGCCACGGTCCTCAAGACCATCTGGGGCTTCGACGCCGGCATCCCCTCGCAGGAGATGTCGAACCGCCTGGGCGGCGAGCTCATCACGATCGTGGGGCCGGAGCTGGAGGACGAGTGCGCCAAGGCGCTTGCCGAGGCGAAGGCCCTCCACGCCATCATCGACAAGTCGAACCCCGGCCGCGCCACGCTCTCCCAGGACGTCGACCACTTCTACGACACTCCGGCGAAGTCCGGCTCGCGGGACTGAGAGCTTGCACTGGCAGCGGGCCGCGGCTCTGGCGGCGGACTGGCTGGATTGGAGCGCGGGCGTGGGCTGCTTCGCCGGCGCCGCCTGGCTCCTGCGGCCGGGGCGGCTCGAGCGCGTGGAGAGAGCGGCGCGGCGCCCGGCCGCCGAGCGCTCGATCGAATGGGCCTTGGCGGCGGCCTGGCCCCTGCTCCTCTGCGCGTTGAAGCTCGCCCAGTACCAGTCCTATCAGCTGATGGGCGACTCGGCGGTATTCGCCAACACCGTCTATAACGCCGCGCAGGGCCGGGGCCTGGTCTGCAGCCTCTACGGGGGGCTGCACGCGCTGGCCTTCCACTTCCAGCTCACCGCGCTCCTTTTCGCGCCCCTGGCGCGGCTGTGGTCCAGCCCCGCGCCGCTGGTCGTCGCGCACGCCGCGGCGCTCGGGCTGTGCCCCTGGCTGGTCTACAAGATCTCGCGGCCGGCGGGGGCGGCGCCGGCGCTGGGCGCGGCGCTGCTGACTCTGGCCAACCCGATGTACGCCGACTTGGCCGGGAACTTCCTCGACTGCGCGAACTTCGCGCCGCCCTTCTTCCTGGCCGCGGCGCTGCTTTGGTCCCGCGGCCGCCGGGCCGCCGCCGCGCTTGCCGCGCTTCTCCTGCTGACGACGCGCGAGCAGGCCCCCTTCGTTCTCTTCGGCGTCTGCGCGTGGCTGGCGCTCGAGGCCCGGGACGTCCGCGCCCGCGCGGCCGCGCTCGCGGGAGCGGCGGGGACCGTCGTCCTGTGGCTGGGCGAGATGCGGCTCATCGGCTCCGGCGGAGAGGGCCTCGCGGCGAGCCAGTGGGGCATGTTTTCCCGCGTGGGCGGCTCGCTCACGGGCGTGCTCCGGACCTTGGCGACCCGCCCTTGGGCGCTCGCCGCGGCCTTGGTCTGGCCGCCGGCCAAGCTGTGGACCGCGCTGCGCGTCTTGGGCGCCTTCGCCTTTCTTCCGCTCGCCGCCGGGCCGGCGCTGCTGCCCGCGTTGGCGGCTTGGCTCCCGCAGCAGCTGGCCGACGAGCATTCCTTTTTTCACCAGATGCGCGGCATCTACGGCGCCTTCGTGCTCGGGCCGATGGCGTGGGCCGCCGCGCGCGGGCTCTGCTCCCTCGCGCCGAAGAGACCGCGCGGACTCGCGGCCGCGGTGCTGTCCGCCGCGGGGCTGGGGCTCCTCCAGCGCGGCTTCCATCTTCTCCCCGCGGGCGAGCTCCCGGCGGTCTGGCTGGACGAGGGCCCCGCGGCGCTGGCCTCCGTGCCCGGGGCGGCGGCGGTCTGGACGGACCAGTTCTTCGCCGCCCACCTGGCCATGCGGCCGTGCCTCAAGATCCTTCCCCCGGACCGCGACGCGCTTTTCGAAAGGGGCCTCTTCCTTCCGGACCGCGTCCTGCTTTCCCGGCGGGGGCTCGACTTCGTCGCGCCGGCGCAGCGGGCTCTTCTCCTGCGGATCCTGGAGGAGCGACGCTTCGCGCCGGTCTATCGGGGGCGGGACCTTTGGGTCCTGGCGAACCCGGAGACCTTCGGCCGCGAGGGCTTGCGGCCGCCCGACGGGCTCAGGCTAGACCGATAGCCCGGCGCCACTCCGGGGTCGGCGGCACCAGGCGGCGGGCTTCCAGGTCCATGAGCCCGATGCTGAACTTGGCGAGGCAAGCGGCCTCGCCCTGCTGGTTGTAGAGGACCTGCTCCAGCCAGCCGATCTTCTCGGCGTGGCCCGTGCAGCGGGTCGTGATGCGCACCCGCTCGCGGTTCAAGACCTCGCGCTTGAACTTGAAGTCCATCGCCAGGATCACCGGGCCCAGGCGGGAGCGCTTGATCTCCTCGAGCCCGAAGCCGCGCTCGGTGATGAGCTCCCAGCGCGCCTCCTCGAAGATCTGCGCGTAGGCGGCGTTGTTGACGTGCCCAAAGGTGTCGAGGTGCCCCTCGCGGATCGTGAGGGAGTACTCGAAGAGCTCGCCCGGGGGGTGCAAAGTCGTCATCGCGAGCATCGAGGATATCAATTTGTGGTTCAATGACGGGATGCGGCTCCCGTCGCTCCTGGCGTTCCTTCTCCTGGCGACGGCCTGCGCCGCGCCCGCGCGTCCGGCGAAGGAGCCCGCGGGCGCCGATCTCGCCGTGCGCTGCGGCCGCCTGATCGACGGGATCT
>DATLOS010000231.1:0-2741 GCA_035536155.1 Elusimicrobiota bacterium | reverse complement strand
CACGATCACGGGCACGACATCGAGTCGGTGCCGGGAGGCGCGTCGGCTCCGGAGCTGCCTCCCGACGTGCGGGGGCGCTTCCGCCTCTACGCGCTCGGCTTGGCCGCGGTGAAGATCGGCATCGAGTCGATCAACCTGGTGGTCCCTCTCCTTCTCATCAGCCAGCTCAACTCGGCGGCGCTGGTAGGCGTCCTTTTCGTGGCGGCGGATCTGGCGGGCATGGGCGGCTCGCTCCTGGGCGGCTGGCTCTCGGACCGCCTCAGGCCCTCCCGGCTCATGATGCTGACGACCTTGGGACAGGCGGCCGCGGTGGCGGCGATGATCCTCCTCTCGGGCGGCGCCTACGCGGTCCCCGCGGTGCTGGCGCTGTTTACGCTCAACGGCGCTCTCTCCGAGGTGTTCGGCGTGGCGCGCCGCGCGGCTCTGCCCGTCCTGGTGGGCAGGGACGAGGGCACTCTGCGGGTATACAACGGCCGCGCCTACCTCTGGCGCGAGCTCGCCGCGACCGGCGGAGTCTTGGTCATCGGGTGGCTGGCGCAGAATTGGGGCTTCGCGCCGGCCCTGTGGCTGCACCCGGCCTTCTACCTCGCCGCGGCCTTCCTCTTCCTGCGCCTGGCCGCGGGCGCCGGCGCGCCGCTGGCCGCGGCGGCGGCCGCGCCGCGCGCGCCGTGGAAGGGCCTGCGCGCGGCGTCGGTCGAGCTCTTCCGCGGCGCCCGGATCGTCTGGAAGGACCCGAAGCTCCGCCTCGGCCTCTTCGTCAACGGGCCGGTCCTCGCCACGCACAAGCTCTTCCACGCCCTGGTGGGCACCCTGTTCGCGGCGAAAGTGCTCGGAAATCCCGCCTACGCGGCGCTCATTTTGGGGGCGTGGAACCTGGGAGAGCTCGGCGCGGCCTGGGCCTTGGACAGGCGCGGGCACGCCATCTCCACGTCGGCTTGGCTGCGATTTGCCGCGGCGGCGGGCCTGGCTTCGTGGGCGTTCTGGCTTCTGCCGACCCTATGGGCGGCCGTCGCGGTCGCCTGCCTCATGGGCGTGGCGACCTTGGCCAGCGAGCTGGTCCTCAACTCCTTCTTCCAGTCCGCCGCCCCCGAGCGCGATCAGGGCGTGGTCAACGGCTTCGTCTACGCCCTGGGGACCGCGGCCTCGATGGCGGCTCTGCTCGTCATCAGCGTCTTCTTCGACCTGGCCGGCGCCTCCACCGGGTTCTTCGTGCTGGCGCTCGCCTTCACCGTCATCTCCGGTCTCTACCTTCACGCCGCGTCGGCGCTCAAGAAGTAGAGCGGCTCAGCGGCGCGCGCCGGCGCGCTTGGTCATCTCGAATAGCTGGGAAGCCTGCCCGCCCAGGAATCCCTCGAAGCGCTTGCGCGCGCCGGTCTCGGGATCTTTCACGAAGCCGCGCTCGGCCAACTCGAAGTAGGCGTAGGTCCAGGGGAGACGCGCCCGGCGGCCGCGATCGCGGATCTCCGCGGGATACTCGGCGGCGGCGGTGGCGGACTGCCGGAGCTTCGAGCCCCGCTTGCCTTCGATCTCGCCCTTCATGGGGACGCCCGCCGCGCGCAGGGCGGCGACGGTCTTCTCGATGTCGGAGAGCGGGCCGGGGCCGTGCGAGTCGACCGAGGCGGTGAAGTGGTTGACCGTGCGGCCGTGGAGGAGGGTCCAGGCGGCGTACTGGCTCTCGCGGTCCAGGGCCAGCACGTCGGCCTTGGCGGGGGCGGGCCAGGGCCGCGAGAAGTGGGCGACGGCGCGGCGCAGGAGCCGCGCCCGCGCCGGGGCGGAGAGCGCCGCGGGGCGGGCAAGCCCGGCCAGGTCCTCGTCGGAGAGGGCCGGCCGCGCGAGCTTCAGGGCGCGCTGCACCACGCGGCGCGCGGGCGGCGGGAGCTCCCAGGTCCTCAGCTCCGAGACGAAGGCCTTGGGCAAAGCGGGGTCGCGGTGGCGCAGGTGGACGGCGGAGAGCTTCTTGTCGGGGAAGGCGTAGCAGGCCTCCGCGACGAAGCCCAGCGCCTCGAAGACGCGGGCGACCGAGGCGATCCCCCCGGCCGGGCCCTGCCCGGCGAAGGTCCGAAAGGCCACGTGGTCGTTTACGAAGGCGGTGCGCGCGCCGCGGACCAAGCGCTCGTAGACCCCGACGTACGGCACCCGGGCGCGGTAGCCGGCCCAAAGCTCGTCCAGCAGGACCTGCGCGAACTCCGCGGGCGTCTTCATGCGTTCACGCTAGCACTTGGCCGGGATTTGGTTCAATGCCGGCATGCGCGCGATCTTCCACGTCTCCGGGCACGGCTTCGGGCACGCCACGCGGATGGCGGCGCTGGCGGCGGAGCTGCGCCGGCTCTCGCCGGGGCTGCGGGTGACGGTCCGCAGCGACGCGCCCGCCCATCTCTTCACGCGGGAGGATCCCGCCATCGAGGTCGAGGCCGCCGCGCTGGACCCGGGCGTGCGCCAGCTCGACGGCCTGCGCGCGGACTGGCCCGCGACCCTGGCCGCCCACGAGGCCTTCCTCGCGGGCTGGGACGCGGCCGCCGAGCGCGAGGCCGTTCGCTTGCGCGAGCTCCGAGCCGCGTTGCTCGTGGGCGACATCCCCCCGTTGGCCTTCGAAGCGGCGGCGCGCGCGGGCGTGCCCAGCGCCGGCGTCTCCAACTTCTCCTGGGACTGGATACTCGCGGACGCGGCGGGCGGCGAGCCGCGCTGGGCCCCCATTCTCGCGCGCTACCGGGCCGCCTATGCCCGCTGCGGACGGCTTCATA
>DATLOS010000230.1:0-4240 GCA_035536155.1 Elusimicrobiota bacterium | reverse complement strand
CGGCCGGCCGACCACGATGTAGTCGGCGCCGTTCTTGAATGCCTGCGCGACGTCGACCACGCGCTTCTGGTCGCCCACGTCCGCGCCCGCGGGCCGGATGCCGGGCGTGATGAGGGGGACGCCGCCGCCGACGGCCTTCTTGACCGTCTCAGCGTCCGCGCTCGAGCAGATGATGCCGTCGACGCCGGCCGAGAGGCCGAGCTTGGCCAGGCGCGGGACCGAAGCCGACACCGAGGCGCCGGGAAAAGCCTCGCTCAGGTCGGCGTCGGCCATGCTGGTGAGGACGCTCACGCCCCAGAGCTTGGGGCGGGACGGCACGGCGGCGGCGGCCCGCAGCATGGCGGACCCGCCGGAGAGGTGGACGCTCAACGAGGAGGCGCCGAGCTTCGCCGCCTCGGCGACGGCGAGGGCGACGGTCTGGGGGATGTCGTGGAGCTTGAGGTCGAGAAAAACCGAGAAGCCCGCCTCGCGGGCGGCCGCCACGGCGCGGGGTCCGGCGGCGGTGTAGAGCTGGAGGCCGACCTTCACCCAGCGCGTCGCGCCCTTGAGGCGGCGGAGCGCCTCTTCCTCCTCGGCGAGTCCGGGCACGTCCAGGGCGGCGATGAGCTCGGGCGGCGTCACGTCGCCTTACTTTAGCAATTTCGTGCGGATCAGTTGGCGTCGACGCCCACGGCCTCGGACAGGCTCGCCAAGCCGTCCTTCTCGAGGCGGCGCGCGAGGCCGCGGCAGAGCTCGCCGGGCAGGCCCGGGCCCTCGTAGATCAGGCCGGTGTAGACCTGGACCAGGCTGGCGCCGGCCCGGATCTTGGCGTAGGCCTCGTCCGCCGTGAAGATCCCGCCCACGCCGATCAAAGGCAGCTTCCCGCTCGTGGCTTTATAGAGTAGCGAGAGCATCCGCGTCGAGCGCTGCCGCAACGGCGCGCCGCTGATGCCGCCCGCCTCGCGCGAGCACCACTCGGGGAGGCCGGATCGGGAGAGCGTGGTGTTGGAGCAGATCGCCCCGGAGGACTTGGCCGAGAGGAGCGGCGCCAGCTCCAGGAGCGCCGCGTCCTCCAGGTCGGGCGCGAGCTTCACGAAGACGGGCTTTCGCCGCCGGTTCTCGGCGGCGATCGCGTCCAGGATGGCCTCGAGGCGGCCGGCGGCCTGGAGGCCGCGCAGTCCCGGCGTGTTCGGCGAGCTCACGTTCACCGCGAAATAGTCGCCGTGGGGCTCGAGGAGGGAGAAGGCCGCGGCGTACTCGGCGGGCGCGCTCTCCGGCGAGGCGTCCTTGTTCAAGCCGAGGTTCACCCCGATCGGGACCCGGCGCTCCTTCAAGCCCGCGAGGCGCGCCGCGGCCGCGGCGGCGCCGGCGTTGTTGAAGCCCATGCGGTTGAGCAGGGCGCGCGCCTCGGGCACCCGGAAGAGGCGCGGGCGCGGATTGCCGGGTTGAGGCCGCAGCGTCACGGTGCCCGTCTCGATGAAGCCGAAGCCGAGGGCCTGCAGGGCCCCGGCCAGGGCCGCGTCCTTGTCGAAGCCGGCGGCGAGGCCCACCGGATTGGGGAAACGCAGGCCGGCGACGGTCGACGCGAGCGCGGTCTCGTCGGCGGCGAAGAGCCCGCGCAGCGCCCCGCCCAGGCCGAGGCGGCAGGCGGCGGCGAGCGCGGCGTTGGCGGCGTGGTGCGCGGTCTCCGGGGCGAGCGCGAAGAGCAGGGGCCGCAGCGCGCGGTAGAGGCTCAGGGCGCCGCCTCGGCCGGCTGGGCGGGGGCCTGGGCGGCGTGCTCCAGGCGGAAGAAGGTCGCGTCCAGGTAAGGGTTGGGGTTCGAGCCCCACGGGGACTTGAGGATGCCGCGCACCAGGACCTGGGAGCCCTCGTGGAGGTTGGCGATGGTCTTCTTGTCGTCGAGCAGGAGCTGGCTGTAGCGCACCTGGATCTTGCGTCCGTTCTCCAGCCAGAAGTAGTAGTTCACCTTGCCGATCGCGCCGCCGGCGAGGAAGAGCCCCCGTATCGACACCGGCTTGTCGTAGAGCTTGTCGGCCGCGCCGAAGATCTGCGGGACGTTGAATGCCGGCTGCTGGAGCAGGCCTTGCTCCACCATCTGCAGGTGCTCGCGGATCTCCTTGCGCACGTTGCCGTCCGAGCTGCGCTGGTACGCCTCGAGCAGCTCGGCCCGGGCGCCGTCCCAATCGTGCTTTTGGATCATCCCGAGGGCCTTCTTGTAGCGGTCCGCGATCGTGGTCTTGTCCGCCTCGCTCTGGCCGATAGCCACGTCCCCCGAGCCCTTGTCGCCGCCGCTCGAGCCCGAGGAAGCGGTTTGCTCCGCGTCGCCGTTCTGAGGCTGCTGCGGGTTGGCCTGCTGCGGATTGTCCTCGCAGGCGGCGAGGAGCGCGACGGACGCGGCGAGCGCGGCGGCCAGGAACCTCATTGGGCCTCCTTCGAGCGATAGGCGACGCGGCCGCCGACGATCGTGGCCCGCGCGGCGCCGCGGAGCGCGCGGCCCAAGAAGGGCGTGTTGGCGCTCTTCGACGCCAAGGGGGCCCGCAGGATGGTCCGCGCCGCCGGGTCGATGAGCGTGACGTCGGCGTCGGCCCCGCGCCGCAGCGTTCCCTTCGCGCGCAGGCCGAGGATGCGGGCCGGGCTGGTGGAGAGGCGCTCCGCCAAAGCGCGGCGCGAAAGGGCGCGCCGACGCACCAGCTCCAAGGAAAGAGGGATGAGCGTCTCCAGGCCGACGATGCCGAACGGCGCCCCGCACATGCCGCGCGCCTTCTCGCCGGCGGGATGGGGAGCGTGGTCGGTGGCGATCACGTCCAGGGTCCCGTCGGCCAGGCCCTCGATCACGGCCGCGCGGTCGCGCGCGGCGCGCAGCGGGGGCTTCATCTTGTAGTTCGGGTCGGCGTCGGGGATGTCCTCGTCGGTCAGGGAGAAATGGTGAGGGGCGGCCTCGGCCGTGACGCGGACTCCCCGTCGCTTGGCGTCGCGGACCATGTCGACGACCGCGGCGCAGCTCACGTGGCAGAGGTGGAGGGGCGCCCCGGTCTCCTCGGCCAAGCGGATGTCGCGCGCCGACATGAGCGCCTCGGAGAAGGCGGGGATGCCCGGCAGGCGCTTGCGGCGGGACGCCGCGCCCTCGTGCATCACGCCGCGGCCGGTGAGCTCGAGGTCCTCGGCGTGGTCCAAGACCGGCAGCCCCAGACGCTTGGCCCGCTTCAAGGCGGCGCGCATGAGCCCGGCGTCGGCGACGGGAAGCCCGTCGTCGGAGAAGGCGGCCGCGCCGGCCGCGGCCAGGGCCTCCATGCGGGTCAGGGCGCGGCCGGCCTGCCCGAGCGTGACCGCGCCCGCGACCAGCACGTTCACGGAGGCCCGCTCGCGGGCGCGAGCGTAGACCCAGCGCACCTTTTCCGGAGAGTCCGTGGGCGGCAGCGTGTTGGGCATGGCCAGCACGGTGCAGACGCCGCCTTTCGCGGCGGAGCGGGTGCCGGTCTCGATGGTCTCCGCCTCCTCGCGGCCCGGCTCGCGCAGGTGCACGTGGAGGTCGATGATCCCGGGGATCACCCAGCAGCCCGCGGCGTCGAGGACGCGCGCGTCCGGCGGCGGCTTCCGCCCAGGACGGAGGATCGCCTCGACGCGTCCGTTCTCGAGGAGCACGTCGCGCGGAGCGTCGACGCCCTGGGAGGGATCGACGAGCGTCCCGCCGCGGATCAGGAGGCTGGGGTTCCCCATGGCCGTGGAGAGACTGTACACCCCGCGGAGCCGCTCTTCAAGGGACCAGGACCGGGCGCGTCAGAGCGCGACCGGCTCTTTCCGCGGGGCCGCCGGGGAGGGGAGCGGTCCGGCGGCGGCGGAAGCGCGGCGCGCGCGATAGAGCCGCCAAGCGAGCCACGCCAGCAGGCCGGCCGCCAGCGCGGCGACGCGCAGCTCGAGGGAGTCGGTGGGAATCCCCTCGAGCGCCTGGGGGATGATCAGGCTCGGCTCCGGGGGGACGTAGAGCGCTTGGATGCGAGCGGCTTCCTCTTGCGTGATGCCGGCGCGGGCGAGCCAGCGGAGGAGCGGCCCTTCGCGGAGCGCGGAGACGACCACGTGGTTGTCCTCGCGCGCCAGGACGTCGACGAGCGCGCCCTCTCCCGACGCATCGAGCATGTGGGCCACCGCGCACAGCGTCCCCGACGCGTCCCGGATGCAGGGGACGAGCGCGTCCGGGCGCGCGGTGTTGGTCGGAAAACGGCCGCGGCGGGCATAGTCCCGGAGTTGCGCCAGGTGCCGGCGG
>DATLOS010000229.1:0-4829 GCA_035536155.1 Elusimicrobiota bacterium | reverse complement strand
TCTTTCGACGCCCCCGGCGGCCGCGCCGACGATCGCCGCCGGCCTGGGAGCCGCCGGCCTCTCCCGCCCCGACCGCCCCGAGGCCTGGTCCCGCTTGGTCGTGGAGAAGCCGTTCGGCTCCGACCTGCCCAGCGCCCGGGTGCTCAACGCCGCGCTCCACGCGCACTTCGCGGAGAGCCAGATCTACCGGATCGACCATTACCTGGGCAAGGAGACCGTCCAGAACATCCTGATCCTGCGCTTCGCCAACCGCCTCTTCGAGCCCGCCTGGAACCGCGAGAACATCGACCACGTGCAGATCACGGCGGCCGAGACGCTGGGCGTCGAGCACCGCGCCGGCTACTACGACGCCGCCGGAGTCGTGCGCGACATGTTCCAGAACCATCTGCTGCAGCTCCTGTCCTTGGTGGCGATCGAGCCTCCGACGCGCTTCGACGCGGATGCGGTGCGCGGCAAGAAGGCGGAGCTCGTCCAGGCCATCCGTCCCATCGACCCGGGAGCCTTGGCCGCCCGCGGCGTGCGGGCGCAGTACGCCGCCGGGACCTCCGAGGGCGCGCCGGTCCCGGCCTATGCCGCGGAGGAGGGCGTGCCGCCGTCCTCGACGACGCCGACCTACGCCGCCCTCCGTCTCGAGATCGACAACTGGCGCTGGCAGGGCGTGCCCTTCTACCTGCGCGCCGGCAAGCGCATGGCCGAGCGCGTGAGCGAGATCGCGGTGAGCTTCAAGCACGTGCCGGTCTCGATCTTCAAGCCGCTGATGGCGGACCAGCTCTCGCCCAACGTCCTGCGCCTGCGCATCCAGCCCGACGAGTCCGTCTCCCTAAGCTTCGAGGCGAAGCATCCGGGCCCGAAGCTCTGCCTGAGCACGGTGACGATGGACTTCGACTACCACAAGACCTTCGGCACCCCGCCGCCCGAGTCCTACGCGCGCCTCATCGCGGACGCCCTTTGCGGCGACCAGACCCTCTTCGCCCGCGCCGATGAGATCGAGGCCTCCTGGTCCCTCCTGGCGCCGGTCCTGGAGGCCTGGAGCTCGGGGGACGGCCTCGACTCCTACGCGGCGGGAAGCTGGGGCCCCGCGGCGGCCGACGAGCTCTTGGCGCGGGAGGGACGCCGTTGGCTGCTGCCGTGAAGCCCGAGGTCCTGCGCTTTCCCGCGCCGCGGGAGATGATCCTCGCCGCCGCCGAGGGCGTGGTCGGCCGCGCGACGTCCGCCGCGAAGGCGCGCGGGCGCTTCGTCCTCGCGTTATCCGGCGGAAGCACGCCCCGTCCGCTCCATGAGACGCTCGCCGCGGCTCCCTTCGTCTCGCGGATGCCCTGGGACAAGACCGTCCTCTTCTGGGGAGACGAGCGCTGCGTGCCGCCGGCCGATCCCGCCAGCAACTACGCCATGGCGCGCCAGACGCTGCTCGACCGCCTTCCCCGCCCGCCGCTGGCGATCGCCCGGATGGAGGCCGAGCGCGGAGCGGCCCCGGCCGCGGCCGCCTACGAGGACGTCCTTCGGCGACTCTCTCCGGACGGGATCGACCTCGCCCTGCTCGGCCTGGGCGAGGACGGGCACACGGCCTCGCTGTTTCCGGGCGATCCCGCGCTCGACGAGAGGGAACGGCTCGCCGCGCCCGTCTCCGCGCGGGGCAATCCCCGCGTGGACCGCGTGACGCTCACCTTCCCCGCCTTCCGCGCCGCGCGCGCCGCGTTCTTCCTTACGCGCCGGCCCGGCAAGGAGCGCGCGTTGGACTCCATCCTCGCGGGAAGCTCGGGATTGCCCGCCGCGCGAGTCGCCCCGCGGGAAACCCTGACATGGTTCATCTCCGAGTCGTAACGGCGTTGCTGACGGCGCTGTTCTCGCCTCTCCGCGTCGACGCCGCGCAGCCGGGGCCGTCGGCGTCGCTCCACTACCGCGGCCTCTTCCCGGGCGAGGTCATCCTGGTGGCCGTGGAGCGGCAGTCGCCCGCGAAGGCCCCCTCCGGGACGCTGGACGGGACGCCGCTCGATTTCCTCCGCGTCTCCTCGGGCACCTACCTGGCCCTTGCCGGCCTCGATCTGGAGACGTCCACCGGGACCCACCGCGTGGACCTCCGCCTGGAGAGCGCGCGAGGCGTCCCGACGTACTGGGGCGCCGACCTCGACGTGCGCGAGAAGAAGTTCCCCTCCGAGAAGCTCAAGGTCGAGCAGAACTTCGTCACCCCGAACCCCGCGGACGAGGCCCGCGCCGATCGCGAGCTGGCCCGCCTCAACGCGCTGTTCTCCGCCCCGGCCTCGGGCCCCCTCTTCGAGGGCAACTTCGTCTCGCCCATTCCCAAGGCGGTGTCGGCGCGCTTCGGCGAGCGGCGCGTATTCAACGGAGTCCCGCGCGCGCCCCACACCGGCGCGGACCTCCGGGCCGCCGCCGGCACCCCGGTCCACGCCCCCTCCGGTGGCAGGGTCCTCCTGGCCGAGAGCCTGTTCTTCCAAGGCAAAACCGTCCTGCTCGACCACGGCGGCGGAGCGTTCAGCTACTACTGTCACCTGTCGAAGATAACGGTCAAGCCGGGCGAGAGGGTGAAGCGCGGCGCGCTGCTCGGCCTCGTCGGGGCCACGGGGCGCGTGACCGGGCCGCACCTCCATTGGGCCGTGCGCCTGCGCAAGGCGCGGGTCGACCCCTACTCCTTGGTCGCGATCGACCTCAACCGCTGGCTTGCGCCGCGGCGCTGACCTTCTCGAGAAGGCGCACCATCGCCAGCGTGTCCTGCCCGCAATAGGCCCGAAGGTCCGCCGCGATCCCGGCCGCCTCGTCGGCGCCCAGGGAGCCGCTCATCAGCCGGGCGTAGGCGTCCTGGGCCTGCCCGCCGTCGCGGATGGCGAGGCCGTCGTAGCTCATGCCCGGCACCAGCGCGGGCAGGACGGCCTTGATGGACCACTGGCCGCGGAAGTCCGGGTGCGCGATGTAGCCCTGCTTGAAGGGCTCGCCCAGGTCCCAAAGCCGCCGCTGCGCCGACAGGAGGCGCGTGCCGCCTTCGGGCGAGGCGAACGGGACGAGGCCCTCCAGGCAGCGCGCCTCGAAGCCCGCGTTGTAGGCCACGACCGAGCCGCGGGGGCCGAGCGCCTCCGCCAGGAAGGAGGCGAGCGCGCGCCGGGGATCGTCTTGGCCCCCGCCCAGGAACTCCCGGTGCTCCCCCTCCTCGCCGGGCCGGCGGACGACGCGCACGGATGCCTGGAAGGGCAGCTGCGCGTAGGGCGACATGCCGTCGAAGGGCGGCAGCGCGGGGTTGACCGTCTCGAAGTCGAGGAAGTGGAGCGGGTAGTCCAGGTCGCCCAACAGCTCGCGCACGGCCCGCCCGTCGACGCGCGCGCGCCCGCTCTTCTCCACCTCGACCTGCCGCCTCTGCCCGTCGGTCAGCGGGAAGTCGTCCGGGATCTCGCGCAGCCTGAGCACGCCCTTGGCCCGCAGCAGCGCCAGCTTCTTCTCCGTGATGCGCGCGATCTCGTAGATCGAGCGCTCGGGCACGCCGCGCCAGCACAGCGCCGTGAAGGGACACTCGTAGGGCGAGCGGCAATGCGGCCCGATCGCCACGTCGGGAGCCTCGGGCGCGGCGGCGGCTTGCGCGAGCCGGCCGACCCGCTCCGACACGGCGCCCGCCAGGACCGCCGAGCGCTGGGTCTGGTCGCTCCAGGCGAAGAGCGCCTGCTCGTCGAGCGGCCCCCGCCGCACGTACTTCGGGTCGACGTGGAGGATCCCCGCGCGCGAGATCGGGACCCGGGCCCGCTCCAGCGTCAGGCGCTGGAGCGCGAGGTCCACGAGGTGCTCGTCATCGACCCGGGTCGAGCTCTTCACCTCCACGAGCTCCCAGGCGTCGCCGCGGCGGATCAGGACGTCGGCGCGGATCAGAAGGCCCTCCGCCTCGAACGCCGCCTCGAAGAGGACCTCGGCCCCTTCCTTCACGGCGCGCGCGGTGTCCCGCAGGGCCCGGGACGGGTCGGCGGCATGGCCTATGAGCCGGCCGCCGGGATAGCGGCGGCGCGCGAGCTCGCCCACGGCCGCTCCCTGGTCCAGTATGCGCCGCGCGCTGGGGTCGGGCGGGCGGGCCTCCCGGGGGCTGTGGCGGGAGAGCCAGAGGGCCTTCTCGCAGCGCAGCCCCAGCAGGACGCCGGATTTGGAGAGCGCCATGTTCTCCGACGGAGAATAGCATTTCGCGCCGGGTCCGCCCGCCTTGCGGGAGCCGCTCCCGGGCCTTATACTATCGCCATGCTGCCCGCCGGACGACCGCGCTGGACCCTGCGCGAGCTGCCGTCCGGCGTTCGCGTGGACGTCGCCGCGCGCCGCCGCTGGCCGGTGCTGGCCCTCCTGGGAGCGTGGCTCTGCGCCTGCATCGCGGGCGACGCCGCCGGCCTCTGGTCCCTGCGCCGCCCCGCTTTCGCCTCGGCGGCCCGCCAAGCCCCGCTCCTCATCCTCGCCGGGGCCTGGAACGCCGCGGGCCTGCTGGGCGGGGCGGTCTTCCTCTGGCTCCTGGGCGGGCGCGAGTCCTTGGAGATCGCGCACGGCTGGGTGCGCGTCAAGCTGCACGTGTTCGGGGTGGGCAAGTCCTGGGAGTGGGACCACTCCCGCGTCAGAGCCATCGAAGTCGCCCGGCCGCGCCCGGGCCGGGGCCTGGCGGGAATGCTCGCCGGCGCGGTCGAGATCCGCCACGACGAGGGCCGCCGCTCCTTCGGGATGGCCTTGACGGCCGAGGACGCGCGCGTCCTCCTCCACGAGCTCCGTACCCGCTGCGTCCTTCCCTCGGCGAAATAAAAGGCGGCGGGGCCGAAGCCCCGCCGCCTTCATGAGACGCTCGACGCGGACTAGTTCTGTCC
>DATLOS010000228.1:0-14273 GCA_035536155.1 Elusimicrobiota bacterium | reverse complement strand
CGGCCCAGCCCGCGCCCGTCTTCTCCACGCCCGGCGACGACGCGCCCGCTCCCCAAAACGCCGCGCAGGCGCCGTCCCTCGGCCAACTGGGCGCGGCCCCTTCCCCGGCCCGCTCCGCGGCCGCGCGGGCCCTTCCGGGCGCGGCGCGCGCGGCGAACGCGCCCGCCGACGCGCCCGCCGGACGGCAAGCCTCCGGCCCGACCGCCGCCCTGCGCTCCTTCGCCGGCGCCTCCGACCCCGGCCATCTCTGGGACGGCGCCCGCGCCCCGCGGCCCGACGCGGACCCGGCGGGAACCCGCTGGGACGCCGCCCGCTTGAGCGCCCTGGCCGCCGCGGACTCCGCCCGATCCTCTTCCGAGCCCGGTCCGGGCATCGAGCGCCCGGCCCTGCCGGCTCCCGCCTCGATGCCGCGCTCGACGGCCGCGGGCCGGGCGCGCGACGCGCTCGCCTACTACCGCCTGGCCTCGAGCTCGCTGTTCTGGTACACCTTCCCGCGCCTCATCGAGCGTTGGAACGAGCTGCGCGATAGCCTCGCCGCGTCGAGCTCGAGCTCCCACGCGGTGAAGGACTTCCGCGGCTTCTTCATCGCCCACCGCGTCCTCGGCTCCACGGGCTCCTACAGCCCGATGGGCTTCCGCGTCGCCACCAACGGCGTGGTCAGCGAGGAGGCCTGGCACATCTTCAACCGCTACTTCTCCGTCGGCCCCGAGGCGACCGCGGCCTTCGCCCGCCTCGTCGACCGCGCCCAGCGCTTCAATCCCAACCGCCGCTCCACCCAGTTCCGCAAGGTGGTGTTCCACGCGCTGCGCGCGGCCTCGGTGCTTCCGCCGGAAAGCGTGGCCGCCTTCCTCGACTCGATCGCCACCGAGGACGCCGCGCGGGCCCTGGCCGACTTCCAGGCGACCCGCCAGAACGAGATACTCGAGGCGCTCGACGAGACCGCCCGCGAGGCGATCCTGGACGCGAACCGGGAGCTTCCCGCCGGCCAGAAGGTCGTGGCCGCGGTGCTCCTCGGGAGCTTCGCCAACGGCGCCGCGGGGCCCGACAGCGACCTCGACCTCCAGGTGGTCAGCGAGGACGGCTCCGCCGCCGCCGCGACGGCCTTCAACCGCCGGGTGAAGGCGCTCTGGAAGGCGCGCGGCGGCACGTCGCCTATCTCGGGCTTCCAGTATTCCCTGCGCTACTCCCGCGACCTAGTCGAGATGGTGCATCCGGAGTCCTACCGGGTGATCACGCCCTACGCCGGCGTGCGCGACGCGCTTTCACGCCGGCCGGACGAGGCGACGCGCACGATATCCCGCACGCCCTCCTGGTGGGGCCGGGCCTTCCAGGCGGCCTACACGGCCCTGCTGCACGTCATTCTCGCCCTGTACGAGGCGTGGAAGCCGCAGCGGCTCGGCGCCGTCTAGTCGCCGACCGAGGGCTGCGCGTCGCCGAGGCTGGCCCCGTCCGGTCCGCCGCCCTTGCCGGGCGGCGGCATCGCCGGGCCGGCCGCCGGGTTGGCCGGGGGGCCGTTTCCGGCGGAGGGCACCGTTCCGACCGGTCCGCCCCCGCCCCGCGCGGGGCCGGTGGCCGGCGGCGCGGTGGCGGCGCCGGCGGCCGCGCCCGAGTTGACCGACGGCGCGGCGCCCCCGGCCGAGGCGCCGTTGGCGGCCTCCGGGTCGGGCTTGGAATCGGCCGGCGGGGGCGCGGACCCGTCCGCCCCGTCTCCCGCGTCGGCCGCCGGCTTCTCCGCCGGGACCTCTCCGACGCGGTGCGCCTGGGGCTTCGCGTTCGACTTCTTCGGGCGCTTCGGCTTGGGCTTGGGCGAGAACTTCTTGGCGTCTTCCTTCGCGCCCAGAGATACCGGGCGGCCGCGCGCGTCGAAGCGGTAGGAGCTGGTGCCGACCTCGCTCGACTCCGAGATGTAGTCGGACTCCTCGTAGTCGGTGGCGGCGGCCCTTGCCGGAGCCGGGCGCAAAACCGCCGCCCAAGACACGGCGCCCAATAAAACGAACAGCGGCGTCGTCCGCATGGACTAAGTATAACGACAGGCGGGGGATTCGTCTAGACCGGCAGCTAGTAGAGTCCCATCTTCAGGCAGAACACCGAGCCCCCCGACTTCAGGAACTCGCCCGTCTCGAGCTCCAGCACGTCGAGCCCGATCGCCTTGAGATGGTGGACCGCCTGGTTGGCGCCCTTCTGGAGGATGGCGGTGCGGGAGTCCACGATCACGGCGTTGCAGGGGAAGAGCTGGCTCGCCTCGCGCTCCTCGGCGGCGAGCACGATGGGGAAGATCTTGAGGATGAGCTCCAGGCTCTCCGGGCTGAACGCCGGCGGGTAGATTAGGACGGCCTCCTGGTTGAGCGGGCAGAAGCAGGTATCGAGGTGGTAGAAGCGCTCGTTGACCAGCTTGAGCAGGACCACCGGGGCCTCGAAGGCCGCGGCCACTTCCTCGTAGACCTCCGGGTCGGTGCGGAAGCCGTAGCCGCCCCAGAGCAGGCGCTTGCCGGGGTGCCACACGCAGTCGCCGGTGCCCTCGAAGGTGAAGGCGGGGTCGGAAAGCCGCGCGATCTTGTAGCCCTGCTCCGCGAACCAGCGCTCGTAGTGCGGCACCTCGCCCCGCCGGCCGGGGTGGCGCATCTGGCCGAGGAGGCAGACCTTCTCCATGCGCGCGGTGAGGCCGGTCATGGACTGGTTCGCGGCGAAAGTCATGTCCTCGAGTCCGGCGACCGGCTCGATGAGCTTGACCGGCTTGCCCAGCCCCTCGAAGGCGGCGCGGATGCCGTCCCACTGGGCGCGAGCCGCGGCGCGGTCGACGCGCCCGACGCCCGCCGCCATGTGCGGGTTGCGGACCTCCAGCACGTCGTAGTGGTCGGGCGGGCACATCAAATATCCCGACGGCGTGGGCATCGCGGGGCAGTTCTTCGCGGAGAAGCCCCTGAGCTCGATGAGGCTGGTGTAGATCCGGGTGTTCATTTTTCCGTCAACGCGGCGCGACTATACTATTAATCGTATCGCGAGCGCACGAACGCCCGGCAGAACTCGCCGAGCGGGAACTCCCGCGGCGCCGACCCGGGCTCCGCTTGGGCGCGCAGGCGCCAGGCGCCCTCCTCCCGGCGGGCCTGAAGGACCGCCGCCGGCCGGCCGAAAGCCACGCCGACCTTGCCGCCGCGCGCGTGGGTGAGGGGCAGGAAGATGATCGGCCGGCCGCGTCCCGCCGTGCGCGCGATCAGGAAGCGGAAGAGGCGCTCGCGGTAGGGGGTCTCGCGGACGAACTCCTCCTCCAGATCCGCGAGCGCCTCGGCGCCGCACCCCAGGGCGCGCAGGCAGGAGGCCAGCGCGTCCTGGCCCCGCGCCGAGAGCTCGCCCCGGTCGGCGCGCGCCAGGCCGTCGTCGGCCAACAGCTCGAAGGTGACCCAGGCCTCGATCATCCGCCAGACGCTGACGCGAAGCGCCGCGCCCACCGCGCCGGAGTCCTCGAAGCGGGCGAAAGCCGGGGCCTCGGCGCGCAGCCGCACCCGGACCTCGAGGGGCGAGACGCCCGCGGCGCGCTCGCGGCGAGCCCGGAGCAGGAACTCCCGCGCCGTGTAGAGGATTCGCCCCGTGGTCGGCACCCCGCCGCTCAAGGCGAGGAAAAGCTCGCCGCCGGCCGCCAGCCGGCGCGCCATGCGTCCGGCGAGGCTCGGCCAGGCCGCTCCGCGCAGGAGCAGGCTCTCCGGCCAGGCGCGCGAGTGCGCCAGACGGTCCGTGCCCAGGTGGTAGAGCCCCATGAAGCCCGCGTAGAGCCCCTCGTGGTGGAGCGGAAGCGTGTCGAGCGCGAAGCGGTCCACCGCGATCACGAGGCTGGGCCGGCAAGCGCGCCCGCGCGCGCGGCGCAGCCCGCTCAAGGCCGAGCGCACGAGCTCGAGGTTGAAGTGGACCAGCTCCCCGGTGACGGGGGGATGGGAGAACATGCAGACCAGCGCCGGCTCGACGCCGGCCGAGCCCGCGATGGAGCGCGCCAACTCGCCCGCGGCGGCGAGCTCCGGGGAGCCCAGGTCGTAGGGCGCCTCGGGGCCGCTGGAAAGCGCGCGATAGACCTTGTCCTGGACCGCGAGCATGCTCTCGGCCGGCGCCAGGCGAGCGGCGGCGAGGAGGGCCTTGGCCGCGAGCTGGAGAAAAGGCTCGACGAAGCGCCGCGCGGCCTCCGGCTTGGGCGGCAGGCCCGCGGCCGCGCGCTTCAAGTCCTCGCGCGCGAGGAGCGCCAGGATGTCCTCGTACGTGCCCGTGGGTGCATAGGCCACGCCAAATGCTATCATTTCGACATGAAACCCGGATCTTTTCTCCTCGCCGTCGCGATCTTCCTCAGCGCCTCCCCCGCCCGCTGCGCCCTCGCGCTGGGCTACGTGGTAAAGGTGGAGGGAGCGAAGATCTTCCTGGACTTCGGGCAGTCGAGCGGCGCCTCGGTCGGCCAAGCCTTCACGGTCTACGCCGAGGGAGACTCGCTCAAGCATCCCGTGACCGGCGAGGAGCTCGGCCGCGAGGAGAAGACCCTCGCCTCGGGCCGCATCCTCGAGATCCATGAGAAGTACTCCGTCGGCGAGATCGCTCCCCCGGTGAAGGACTTGGCCGCCGGGCAGAAGGCCCGCCTCGGCGCGCCGCCGCCCCCGCCGGCCCCCGCGCCCGCCGCCGCGGCGCCGGGCGCCCCGGCCGCCGCCCCCTCCGCGCACGCGCCTTTCTACCGCAGCCCCTCGCTCAAGTTCGAGGCGGTGGACACCGCGATCGGAAACATCGACGGCAGCGGCGCCACCCAGGTCGCGATCGCGGGCAAGAACAACGTCGACGTCTACCCGCTGCGCACCGACGACCAGCCGTGGAAGGCGAGCTGCTCCTTTAAGGACGACGGCACGTCGGTCCAGTTCCTCTCCCTCGAGGCCGCGGACTTGGACGGCGACGGCCGCGCCGAGCTCTTCGCCACCATCGACAACCTCTTCTTCAACCGGGTCGAGACCTACGTCCTGGTCTGCAAGGACGGCAAGCTGGAGAAGAAGGCCACTCTTCCGTGGATGGTCCGCTCCTACTACACCTCGGACGGGGCGACGCACCTCGCGGCCCAGCAGTTCATGGCCGACGGAGCCTTCCCGCTCTCCGATATCCACCCCCTGCGCTTCGCCAACGGGACCTGGGGCGTCGCGCCCGAGAAGCTCCACTTCAAGCGCGTGGAGTGGCTCTACGGCTTCCTGGTCGCCTCGCAGGACGGCGAGGACATCCCGGTCTTCCTCACGAAGAGCAGCACGCTGCGCATGCAGTTCGCGAAGGACTCCTGGGTATCCTCCGAGGCCTACGGCCAGACCTCCAACCGCGTGCGCTGGCAGGACAAAGTCTTCACCTTCCACCCCCGCTTCGTGGTCGAGCCCAGCTCCAAGGGCCTGGCCGGCCTCTACACGCTGCGGAACATCCCGCGCTTCGGGACCTTCTCCGACTCCTTCGGCATGTACAACCGCTCGGAGCTGCACTACCTCCGCTTCAACGGGCTCAGCCTCGAGCCCGCGTGGAGCGTCGAGGTCGCCGGCTACTCCACCGGGCTGGCGCGCACGCCGAGCGGGGACCTCCTGGCCGCCGTCGTCGGCGCCTCGGGCCGGACCTCGGTCTGGCTCTTCAAGCCCTGAGCCCGCGCGCGGCCCTCGCCGCCCGCCGCAAGCCGGTGCGCAGCCGCGAGGCGGCCTTCGCCGTCGCCTCGGCCGCGGCCCTCCTCACAGCACTCCTGATCTTCGCGGAGCGGCGGGTGGCGCCGCTCCTCCAAGGCGACCTCTCCGGCGAGTACACTACCCGCGTCTACGGCGCGCCGCGCGTCCTGCGCGTCTCGGACCCGCTCCCCGCGGGCGAGCTGCGCGAGCGCCTGCGCCGGCTGCGCTACGAGGAGCGCAAGGACGTTCCCGAGAAGCCCGGCCAGTTCCACAAGGCGGGCGACGTCTTCTCCATCTACCTGCGCGCCTTCGACCATCCGTCGGCCAAGTCCACGCCGTCGAAGATCGAGCTGACTTTGGGCTCGGGACGGGTGCGCTCCCTGCGCCTGCTCGGCGCGCGCGGGACCCCGCCGGCGCCTCTTCTTCAGGCGGTGCTCGAGCCGGAGCTCGTCTTCGAGATCTCCGGCGCCAAGCGCATCCGCCGGCGCCGCCTCGAGGACGCCGACATCCCGCCCTACATGGCCCAGGCCCTGGTCGCGGTCGAGGACCGCCGCTTCTACGACCACTTCGGCCTCGACCCTCGCGGCACCGCGCGCGCCTTGGTGCGCGACCTGCGCCACTTGCGCATCGCGGAGGGCGGCAGCACGCTCACCCAGCAGCTGGCGCGCGCCCTCTTCCTCGGCCCTCGCCGCACCTTCTCCAGGAAGATCCAGGAGGCGCTCATCGCGCTCTACCTGGAGGCCCGCTTCTCGAAGCGCGAGATCCTGCGGATGTACCTGGACAGCGTCTATTTCGGCCAGCGCGGCCCGGTCGCGATCGTCGGCCTGAGCGAGGCGGCGCGCCATTACTTCGACAAGGAGCCGCGGGCGCTGACCTTGGGCGAGTGCGCCATGCTGGCGGGTCTCCTGCGCTCGCCCTACCTCTACGACCCCTTCCGCCGCCCGGACGAGGCGCTGGAAAGGCGGCGCACGGTCCTCGCCGCGATGCGCGCCCAGGGGATGATCAGCGCGGCGGAGGAGGCGCGGGCGCGCCTAGAGCCGGTGCGCATCACCCGCTCCGGCCAGCCCGAGACGCGCCCGTCCGACTACTTCATGGCCTTCGTGGAGCGCGAGCTCCGGCGGCAGTTCCAGGACGAGGCGCTCCTGACCCGCGGCATCTCCGTCTACACCACCTTGGATCCCTGGCTGCAGGAGCTGGCCTCCGCGGCCGTCCACCGGGCGCGCCAGCAAGCGGCCCTGGTCGCGCTCGACGCCCGGACCGGCGCCATCCGGGCGCTGGTGGGCGGAAAGGACTATCTCGCCAGCCCCTACGACCGCGCCGCGCTCGCCCACCGGCAGCCCGGCTCGGCCTTCAAGCCCTTCGTCTACGGCGCGGCGCTGGCCGTGGGCGAGGGCTGGACCCCGGCGAGCCTCCTCGACGACACCTCCCAGCAGTACAAGATCCCGAGCGGCACCTGGACGCCCCGCAACCACGACCGCGTCTACCACGGGAAGGTGCCGCTGCGCGACGCGCTGGCGCAGTCGCTCAACGCGGCCTCGGTCCACCTCGCCGCGAGCGTCGGCGTCGAGCGCGTCATCGCCTACGCCCGCGAGCTAGGCATCACCAGCGACCTGCGCCCCGAGCTCGGCCTGGCGCTGGGGACCTCCGAGGTCACCTTGCTCGAGCTCACCCGCGCCTACTGCGCCTTCGCCAACGGCGGCAGCCGCGTGGAGCCCCACGCCATCGAGGCCGTGCTCGACTCCTCGGGCGAGGTCCTCTCCTACCGCACCGGCTCCGGCACCCCCGCCATTGCGCCCGCGCAGGCCTACGTCGTCACCAGCCTGCTGCGCGAGACCGCCGCGAGCGGGACGGCCAAGTCCCTGCGCGATTGGGGGCTGGAGACGCTGGCGGCGGGCAAGACCGGCACCTCCGACGACGGCAAGGACGCCTGGTTCATCGGCTACACGCCCCGGCTCGCGGCGGGCGTTTGGACGGGAAGCGACGTCCCCCAGCCCTTGGGCCTGACCGGAGCCGGCGCCGCCTTGCCGGTTTGGGCGGACTTCATGCGGGCCGCGGCCTACCCCGACATGCCGCCGGGAGCGGAACCTCCGGCCGATCCCTGGCCCGTGCCCGACGGCGTGACCTTCGCCGAGATCGACCCCGAGTCCGGGATGCTGGCGACGCTCGGCTGCCCGCGCAAGCGCCGGGAGGTCTTCCTCTCCGGGACCGAGCCCAAGGAGAAATGCCCGCTCCACGCCGGCGGCATCGGCGGCTGGCTGCGCGGGCTCTTCCGCAAGGCCGTCCCGGCGGTCCGCCCGCCCCAAGCCGAGCGCTGAGCCCCGGGCCCAGGAGCGCTGGGCCGTCTAGCCTGGCGCGGGAGCCCGGAGGGCCCATATGCGCCGGGCGCTTAATCGGTAGAATCCACCGATGACCGTGGGCAGTTGGATCTTCGCCGCGCTGGCCGCCTGGGGCGGACTGCTCCCCGCCCGGGCCGCGCAGGTCGTAGGCGGGGCCGCGAGAGACGGCGCCGCGGGACCCGGGCCGCTCTTATCGGGCACGCCCGCGCCGAGCGTCCTTCCCTCCCCCGGCACCGATCTTTTGCTGGCAATCGTGCTTCCCGACCCGGGCGACCGTCTAGCCGGCCGCGATGCGGAGAAAACGGTCCAGGCTCTCGCGGAAAGCCGTCCGAGCGAGGTCCGGCTCCTCTCAGCGGACGGACCTCGATCTCTCTTCGGAGCGCGGAGCTTCGCCCTCGAGGTGGCGCTCCCGGCTAGGGACGAGGTCCTGCGGGATCTGCGCGCCATCGACCGCCTCGACGCCCATCCGCTTTCCCATCTTCTCGACGCGGCCTCCGCCGGTCCGGCCGCCGACCTCCCCGGCCCGGAGGCCCTTTCCGCGCTCTCGAGCCGCATGTCCGCGGGCCCGATGCCCGAGCGCCTGCGCGCCTTCTCCGAGCTGGCGGCCGCCCTCGAGACGATGGGGCCGGAGCGGATCGCGCGGCTTCCCGAGGAGTCCCGCAACGCAGCCCTCTCCGCCCTCTACGACCTTTCGGCCGTGAGCGTGGAGGCCCTCAACTTCGTTCGCGGCGACATGCGCCAGGCTCTGCGCGAGCGCGAGCATGCGGCCCATGGCGACGACGTTCCGTGGGATTGGGTCGCGGTCGAGAAGGCTTCGCACCGGGCGCTTCAGGAGCCGGCGGCCCGGGCCCGCATCGAGCCGCTGCGCGGGCTGCTGGCGAAGACCATAGAAGCCATGGACCGGCTCGACACCCCCGCCGCCCGCGAGCAGGTCCTGCACCTCCTGCCCCACGCCGAGTATGCCGGCTTCGAGCTCATCGCCTCGCGGCCGGAGCTCAAGCGGAAGTACGTCCGCGCCTGGCTCGGGATCGTCGCGAATTCGGTGACGGAAACCATCGCCGGCCTGCGGGCCGGACCGAACCGGTCCGAAGACTGGACCGGCAGCCAACGCAGCCGGGGCTATGAACACTTGGATGACCGGCGAAACTCCATGCACCTCTACGAGTGGAAGCCGGGCCGCTTCAATCCCGGCGAGCTTCCCCACGAGCTGCTGCTGCTGCTCGGTCTTCCCGATGCCGGCTTCCCGCTGGCCCGCATGGTCGTCGCCGCCCTGGACGCCGTGCAGCACCGGATTCCGGAGATCGACGCCCTCAACCGGGAAAGCCGGATCGGCCACGATCTCGCCCAGCAGGAGGCCTACCTGGCCCACTCGGCGGAGGAGTCGGCCAAAGCGGGCCGGCCGATCCCGCCGGAGACCCTGGAGAGCTTCCGCCGCCAGGCGCGCGAGCAGATCGAGCGCACCTACGAGGAGTCCAGCAAGGTCGAGGGGCACACCACCGTCGACGCCCTCCTCCAAGCGCTCCACTACGACCCGTACCTCGCCTTCGTTCCCGGCTTCGACGAGGCGGCATACGTGGCGTCCGTGCTCGGTCTCTTCTCCGACGCCCTCGCCGAGCTCCGTGAGCCGGGCCTGCTCAAGCAGTTGATCGACTCCGCGGTGTCGTTCTTGCTGCGCATCTCCAGCTCGCCCTTTTTGGACGAGCCGCGGCTCCGCGCCCAGGCCGTGAGCCTCTGGCGGCGCGTGGCGTCGGTGGCCGCCCGGGACCGTTTTGCGCTGCGCACCCGGCTCGACGGCGTCATCGACCCGCGGCCCCAGTTGCGCCCCTCCGAGCCCGTGTCTTTGTCCGGGGACGTGGACGCGCGCAGCGGCTGGGCGGTCTGGCAAGTAGCCGAGAGCCCGGACGGCCGCTACATCGCCCGGGCCGCGGCCGACCGCACCGTCCTGGTGTGGGAGGCGGCGACGGGCCGCTTGGTCAAGACGATCCGCCTCGAGGACGCGCGGCAATATTACGGCGACGCCGCGAACTCCCTGGGCGCGGCCTGGACTCCGGAAGGGAAGCTCCTCGTCTCGACTTTGCACGAGGGCGGCTTCAACAAGGTGCGGACTTTCGACGTCGCGGCTCCGCAGGAGACCTTGGGCCCCGGCGACGCGTCGAGCGACGTGACGGTGCCCGAGGTCTATGTCTTGCGCCACATGCCGGTGGGCCCGGCGGGGCAGTTCCTCGCCGCGACGGTCGATCGTCATGTAAAGAACGCCTACGGCTATTCCGACTACGCGGGCTCGGACATCCGGATCTTCGGCATGGATGCAGGAGCGCTGGCGCAGATCGCGAACTCGAGCCTTCTCGACGCGAGCGCCGGCTTGCTGCTGGCGGGCCCCCCCCGCGGCTCGGCGCCCCAACTCGCGCTCTGGGACGTCTCCCAGCCTTCCTCCCCGCGGGACGCCACGCCGGACTGGCTGCGCGCCTGGACGGCGGCCTGGCGGGAACGCAACCGCCCCACGGGCCGCCACGGCTGGTGGCCGCGGCTGGAGGCCCGGCTCGGCGTCTTCGCGGGACGCCCGGCCCTGCTGGTCCAAGACGAGGACTCCTTGGAAGTCCTGGATCTCGACACCGGAAGAAGGCTGCGCTCCCTGGAGATCCCCAACCGCTGGACCGCCGCGCTCTACGCCACCGACGCTTCGGGCCGCTACGCAGCCGCGGTGACTGCGGCCCCGGGAAACTTCCAAGGTCCCGGCCCGGAGAGATTGATGGTCTGGAACCTGGCCACGGGCGAGATCGTGATGGAGCGGGAGTCCGACGACCTGAGCGCCCTCTCTTTCACGCGCGACGGCCGGCGCCTGATCGCCGCCGCCAAGGGGCGCGTCCAGGTCTTCGAGCTTCCTCAGTAGATCCCGCGCACGAGCCCGTCGACCCAGGAGACGCTCACGAAGTAGACGCGCTCGCCCGAGGGAGCGCGCCACACGCTCGAGTCGTCGGACTCATCGCGGTTGTCGCCGAGGACGAAGAGCTTGCCTTCCGGCACCTGGAGCGGGCCGAGGTTGTCGCCGTCGAGGGTCTCGTCCGGGCGGCTGTGTCGCGCGTAGGGATCGTCGACGGCGGAGCCGTTGAGGTAGACGACCTTCTTGCGCAGCTCCACGGTGTCGCCGGCGACCGCGATCACGCGCTTGACCATGGGATGGTACGGCGGGATCGGCGCGCGAAAGGAGATGATCTCGCCGCGCCGGTAGTCGCGCAGCCGGGGCGTCACTTTATCGAGGAAGAGGTGCGCGCCGACCGGCAGCGTCGGCTCCATCGAGCCCGAGGCGATGTAGACCCCCTCCAGCGCCGTCGCGCGCAGGAGCGCGGCGCCCAACGCGCCCATCAGCGTCAGGACCAGCAGGCGTCCCAGGCTCATCTCTAATTTAGTGTAACGCGACTCCGGAGATTACGCCAACGCGCGTGTTGTCGACAACAGTCAACAAAGGCCCAGGCGGCGAACGATTCTCGACTCCGCGCCGACGCTCGGCATCGAGCCTCGCTCGAGCTTCGCCCCGGTTGCGGGATTTCACCGGGGCTCCGCACGCGGCGCTCCGTCGAAATCGTCCGCCGCCTGGGCCGTCAGTTACTTCGGGAATCGAACTATTGTCGACAATACTTCGGAAATCGAAATATCTGCGACACGCGCGTATAGTAAGATCATGGCGATGCGGCTCTTCCTGACTTGGACTCTCCTCCTGGCCGCCATTCCCGCCCGCGCCGACACTCCCTGGGGCGACAGGTCGGTCGGCGTCCTCGTGATCGGCGCCGGCGGCGGCGCGGACTGGCAGAAGGCCGTCCAGCAGGCGCGCAAGGCCTTGGGCACGGGGTTTGCCGCCGAGTTCCTCGTCGGGGAGATCGGGCCCCGGGACATCCAGCGCTGCCTCGACCGCCTCGCGGCGGCGCGCGCGCTCAAGATCGCGGTGGTCCCCCTCGAGCTCGATCCCAAGTCCGCGCGTCTCGAGCAGATCCGCTACATGCTGGGGATCAACGAGTACCCTTCCGAGGAGGTCCTCAAGGCCTCCCGGGTGGGCGACCGGGTGATCCCCCGCGCCAAGACCAAGCTGCCCCTGGTCATGACGCCGGCCTTCGGCGAGGACGCCGCGGCCGCCGACATCCTCCTCGACCGCGCCCGCGCGCTCAGCCGCGAGCCCGGCCGCGAGGCCGTGGTCCTCTTGGCCGAGGGGACGGGCAATCCCGAGGGCGACGAACGGCTCCTCAAGCGCCTCTCGGAGCTGGCGCCCAAGCTGCGCGAGGGCGGGGGCTTTCGCTCCGTCGAGCCCGCGCTCTTGAGCCCCGCCCCCGGCCTGGTCCACGACCGCGGCTTCTCGCCCCGTCTCTCCCCGAGCGACGGCAAGTTCCGCCGCCCCGGCGACGACGCGGGGCAGGCCTCGGTCCAGGGCGCCCTGGACGCGATCCGCAAGGCCGGCCGCTTCGGCCGCGCCCTGGTCCTGCCCTACCTCCTCTTCGCCGACGGCACGGAGCGGGCGATGCGCAAGAAGCTCGACGGCGTGTTCTTCGAGTGGAAAGGCAAGGCGCTCCTGCCCGACGAGCGCGCCGCGCGCTGGGTCGCCGCCCAGGCGGCGAAGGCCGCGACCGCGCCCGACATGGTCCGCTTCAAGGACGCGGGCAAGGCCCTGCCGTCGGCCGGCCCCAAAAGATTTGTACCATAGTCGCGCGTCCATCCGGGCGCGGGAGGGGAGCGTGGCGGAGATCAAGGTTCTCGACAAGGGTTTCGTCCGGCTGGTGGAGTCCATGGGCGGCGACCAGGGCGTGGTCCAGGCCGCGCGCGTGTCCTACGCCGGGACGACCAAGGGCGACGAGAAGGACAAGAAGCTCGTCGAGTACCTCCTCAAGCACCAGCACCTCACCCCCTTCGAGCACGCCCTCTTCAAGTTCCACGTGAAGTGCCCCATCTTCGTCGCCCGGCAGTGGTTCCGCCACCGCTTCGCCGCCTACAACGAGATCTCCTTCCGCTACACCGAGACCGCCGACGAGTTCTACATGCCCGAGGCCTGGCGCGCCCAGGACTTGAAGAACAAGCAGGGGTCGGTGGCCGCGCCCCAGCTCGACCAGAAGGCGCTGAGCAAGTCCTTCGCCGCCGCCGTCGACGCCTCCTTCAAGGTCTACAAGGACATGATCGCCGCCGGCGTGGCCCGGGAGATGGCGCGCATGGTCCTGCCCGTCAACCTCTACACCGAGTTCTACTGGACGGTGAACGCGCGCAGCCTCATGAACTTCCTCTCCCTGCGCGCCGACGCGCACGCCCAGGCCGAGATCCAGCGCTACGCCGAGGCCCTGGCCAAGGTGTTCGCCGAGAGGATGCCCTGGACGAACGCCGCCTTCCTGCAGCACGTCTGGAAGGGCGCGAACCCGCTGCTCGCCTCGGAGAAGGAGCGCGCGTGCGCGCCGCAGCCGGCCTGATAGCGGCCGCGGCCCTCGCGGCCGCGGCGCCCGCCTCCGCGCAGAAAGCCGACGAGGTCAAGCGCGGCGACTTCACCGTCCTGGTCAAGGCCCAGGGCACCGTCCTCACCGAGGACGTCTTCCGGCTCAAGTCCACCATCGAGGGCCGCGTCGAGGTGGTCCAAGCCTCCTCCTTCACTTGGTCCGGCCCGCGCGATTCCCTGGGCTTCCTGGCCAACACCGAGCTGGCCGCGATGCTCGACGCCCGCTCCACCACCTCGAGCGAGCTCCTCCAGGAGCGCTGGCAGCGCGTCTTCAAGCCCACTCCCATCCACTGCCCGCAGGAGTGCTTCGTCCTCAAGGTCTTCGCCCGGCCCAAGCTCTGGGTCCAGCCCGAGGCCGTCCTCGTCGAGGCCGCCAGCCGCCTGCGCCTGAGCGGGCGCGTGCGCCCCGGCGACGCGCGCTGGCTCAAGGACGGGCAGATCCTGCAGTACTGGCCCAAGTCCGACCCCAAGCGCAAGCAGGAGGGCCGGATCGAGGGCTTCGTCCTCGACGTGCAGGGCAACAAGGTCGACCCCGCCGGCACCTTCACCGTCCTCCTCGACCCGAAGCACTACCTCGACCCGGGCACCCCTTGGGAGGGGCGCATCGTGGCCGTGGCGAAGAAGAACTCGCTCAGCGTCCCGACCTCGTCCTTGCTCCTCTATAACGGCGAGGTCTACCTGCCGGTGCGCGTCTCCACGGGCATCACCACCTACGACTACACCGAGATCCTCGCCGGGACCGTCGAGAAGCAGCGCTTCCTCATGCTCGAGCCGGGCAAGGCCGCGCCGCTGCAGCGCTTCCTGCCGCCGTCGGGCCTGCCGCCG
>DATLOS010000227.1:0-3317 GCA_035536155.1 Elusimicrobiota bacterium | reverse complement strand
ATGCACCTGAAGGCGGCGCGCGAGCTCAAGGCGTCGCTGAAATAAACCTTACCCGGCGGCGATGCCCAATCGCCGCCGGGCGCGTTATCCTTAGAATCGGAGGAGGTTGCCATGAAAAGAACGACCGCGGTCGATCTGACGCACGACTTGAGCCCCGAGGTGCACGCGGCGCGCCGGGCGGAGCACGACATCCTGCCGCTCTTCCTCAACCGCTGGTCCCCCCGCTCCATGACCGGCGAGGCGCTGCCCGCCGCCGAGCTGCTGCCCCTCTTCGAGGCGGCGCGCTGGGCTCCCTCGTCCTACAACGCGCAGCTCTGGCGCTTCATCGTGGCGCGCCGGCAGAATCGGCACCACTGGGAGAAGTTCCTCTCCCTCCTGGTCCCCGGCAACGCCGAGTGGGCCAAGCAGGCGGCGGCGCTGGTCCTCGTCGTCGCGCGCAAGAACTTCGAGCGCAACGGCCGCCCCTCGATCACGCACGCCTTCGACGCCGGCGCGGCATGGGAGAACCTGGCCCTGGAGTGCGCCCGCCGCGGGCTCGTCGCGCACGGCATGGAGGGCTTCGACTACGAGCGGGCCCGCGTCGAGCTCGGCGTTCCCGACGACTTCGAGGCGCTGGCCATGCTCGCGATCGGCAAGCGGGCCCCCCGCGGCCTCCTCCCCGAGAAGATCCGCGCCATGGAGGCGCCCAACGGCCGCCGTCCCCTGCGCGAGATCCTCTTCGAGGGGAAGTTCGGGGTGCCCGCCCTCTGAGAATGGCCCTGCGCATCGAGGACTACGCCCTGCTCAGCGACTGCCGCAGCGCGGCGCTGGTGGGCCGCGACGGTTCGATCGACTGGCTCTGTTTTCCCCGCTTCGACTCCCCCGCCTGCTTCGCCGCGCTCCTGGGCGACGAGGGCAACGGGCGCTGGAGCATCGCTCCCAAGCGCCCCGGCGAGACCGCCCGGCGCTACGTGGGCGGCACCGCGGTCCTGGAGACCGTCTTCCGGGGCGACGGGGGGCGCTGCCGCCTCACCGACTGCATGCTCGTGGGAGAGGGCGCCCCGATCTTGGTGCGCTTAGTCGAGGGCCTGGACGGCGCCATGGAGCTCTCGCTCGAGCTCACCATCCGCTTCGACTACGGCTCGATCGTCCCCTGGGTCCGGCGCCTGGCCGGCCGCTGCGGCATCAGCGCCGTCGCCGGCCCGGAGGCTCTCCTCGTCGCCTCTCCCGTGCCGCTGACCGGCCGCGACCTGCGCACCTTCGCCGACTTCCGCGTCGCCGCCGGCGAGCAGCTCGCCTTCGTCCTGATCTGGCACCGCTCCAACGAGCCCCTTCCCCGCCTGCCGCCCGAGCCCGTGGCCGAGGTCCGGCGCACCATCGACTGGTGGCGGCAGTGGTCGCGGCGCTCGCGCTACCGGGGCGGGCACCGGGACGCGGTCGAGCGCTCCTTGATCACCCTGAAGGCGCTCACCTACGAGCCCACGGGCGGCATCGTCGCGGCCCCCACCACCTCCCTGCCGGAGAAGCTGGGCGGCGCCCGCAACTGGGACTACCGCTACGCCTGGATCCGGGACTCCGCCTTCACCCTCCAGGCCCTCCTCCACGCCGGCTACCGCGAGGAGGCCGAGCGCTGGAACCGCTGGCTCATGCGCGCGGTGGCCGGCACCCCCAACCAGGTGAACATCATGTACGGCATCGCCGGCGAGCGGCGCCTGACCGAGATCGAGCTGCCCTGGCTGGCCGGCTACGCGGGCTCCCGGCCGGTGCGCGTCGGCAACGCCGCCTACTCCCAGACCCAGCTCGACATCTTCGGCGAGCTGATGTCCGCCGGCCACCTGGGCCGCCGCTCGGGCCTGCCCCACAGCGCCGACTTCTGGAACGTGGAGCGCAAGCTCACCGAGTACGTCTGCGAGCACTGGCGCGAGCCCGACGAAGGGATCTGGGAGGTGCGCGGGCCCAAGCGCCACTTCACGCACTCGAAGGTGATGGCCTGGGTGGCCATCGACCGCGCGGCGCGCACCGTGGAGGAGGCGGGCCTGGAGGGAGACCTCGAGCACTGGAGGGACCTGCGCGCGCGCATCCACGCCGACGTGTGCGAGCGGGGCTACAGCGCGAAGCTCAACTCCTTCGTGCAGTTCTACGGCTCCGAGGACCTCGACGCCAGCCTCCTCCACGTCCCCCTCTCGGGCTTTCTCCCCCCCGACGACCCCCGCGTCACGGGGACCGTGGACGCCATCGAGCGGGACCTCGTCGAGGACGGGCTCGTGCTGCGCTATCGCCCCCGGCGCGAGGTGGACGGGCTCGAGGGCGACGAGGGGAGCTTCATCGCCTGCTCCTTCTGGCTGGCCCAAGCCCAGGCGCTCCTGGGAAGGAGAGCCCGCGCCCTCGAGCTCTTCGAGCGGCTCGAGGGCTTGCGCAACGACGTCGGCCTGTTCTCCGAGGAGTACGCGCCGCGCGAGAAGCGCCTGGTCGGCAACTTCCCGCAGACCTTCTCCCACGTCGGCCACATCGTCTCGGCCGCGGCCCTGCATGCCGAGCCGCGGCCGGCTCCGGGGCCGCGCCTCACTCGTACTGGAGGCTGAGGCGGCGCAGGGCGTAGGCGCCGAGGAAGAGCCCGAAATCCCTCAAGGCGACGTCGTAGAAGCCGGGCACGAGCAGGAGGTTCCCGATGATGCACAGGAGCCACGCGCCGACCACGACGCTTCCCCAGCGAGGCCAGAGCGCGACCAGGAGACCCGCCGCGATCTCGATGAGCCCCACGCCGCGCATGAACATCTCCGCCGGCACGCCGATGTTGTTGGCGACCACCGGGGCCAGGTAGACCGTCCAGTCCGCCAAATAGTGCGTGAACTTGTCGGCGCCCGCGACGATGGGCAGCGCGATAAATCCCAGGTAAAGCGCCATGTAGGCCTGGAAGCCGGGCACGTGCCGGCGCAGGTCGACGAGGTGCGGGCGGGCTCCGGTGTGGATCGGACGCTCTAGAATGATCTCTGCCATAGGACCTCCTCCGTCGTACGCTAGGAGGTTATCCCCGCCTCCCGGGGCGGGCCATGGAGGACTTGCAAAGAAGTTTTGTGCTCCAATCCTCGCCGCAGCCCCTCCCCGAACGCGTTGTGGAGGACGGTGCCCACGGCGGGCCACAGGCCCACGCGCGGATCCTGGAAAGTGCCTCCGAAGGGGACCCGCGCCGCGACCGTCTTGCTCCTGCGGTTTCGCAGCGCGGCGTTGACGACGTTCACGACCGCCGCCTCCAGCTTCTTGAGGCCTTTCTTGGGGGCGGCGACCTTCAGGTCCCTCACGAAGGGCTTCACGTAGCCGGCGAAGCGTCCGTTCTTGGC
>DATLOS010000226.1:0-6535 GCA_035536155.1 Elusimicrobiota bacterium | reverse complement strand
TTCATCATCATGGACGAGGCGCAGAACACGACCATCGAGCAGATGAAGATGTTCCTGACCCGCATGGGCAACGGCTCGCGCATGGTGGTGACCGGCGACACCACGCAGATCGACCTCCCCAACCACGCCCATTCCGGCCTGGTGATGATCGAGAAGATCCTCAAGGGCATGAAGGAGGCGTCCTTCATCCACTTCCACGAGGAGGACGTGGTGCGCCACCCGATCGTGCGCCAGATCATCCGCGCCTTCGAGGCCTGGCAGAAGGCATGAACGTCCTCTTCTTCGGAGCGGCGAAGACTCCGGCCGCCCGCGCCCTGCCCAAGATGAAGAAGGCCGTGCTGGCCGCGCTGGGCCCCTTGCGGCGCCGCCGGGGCGAGCTCTGCGTGATATTCGTCGACGACCGCGCCATGCGGCGCCTCAACAAGCAGTTCCTGGCCCACGATTACGCCACCGACGTGATCTCCTTCCGCCACGAGGCCGACGGCCTGCCGCGCTCCGCGGACACGCCCTTCGGCGACGTCTACGTGGCCACCGGAGTCGCCAAGCGGCAGGCGCTCGAGCAAGGCCACGACGCGACGACCGAGCTCCTCACCCTGGCCGTCCACGGGGCCCTGCACCTGGCCGGCTACGACGACAAGAAGGCCGCCGACAAGAAGCGCATGTTCAAGCGCCAGGACGCGCTCGTCCGGGCCCACTCCACATGAAACGCTCCGTCGTCATCGCCGTCGTCATGGGCGCGGCCGCGGTCGGCGGGCTTTGGTATGCCCAGAACGTGATGACCGGCGCGGTCCTCCCCGACGCCGGCGCTCCGGGCGGCCCCATCGCCGAGCCCGCGGGCCCGCAGGAGGCGTCCAGCCCCATGGCCCAGCAGGCGCTCGAGCTCAGCTCCCGCGAGCGCGCGGTCTCCGACGTCCTCACCGAGGCCCAGCACGCCGAGCTATCCGACGACCAGATCCGCGCCTTCGAGGAGGCCCTGGCCGGCCTGCGCGGCAGCCCCGCCGAGAGGCCCACCTGGGAGAAGCTCGAGGCCTTCGAGCGGAGCTTCCCTCTCTTCGCCGCCTCCGAGGACGCGCTATTTAAGTGCCTCAAGGGCCGCGCCAAGAGCGCCAAGGCCTGCGAGCCGAGCCCCGAGTACCGCAAGCTCCTCGACGAGGGCGCCCGGAACGGGGCGATCTCCAAGGACGAGGCGGCCAAGGACCTCGAGATCCTGGCCTCCCTCAAGAACCCCAAGACCCAGCCCGCGCTCCCCCCGGGCGGCCTCGACTTCTGGGAGAAAGAGAGCGCGATGAAGGTCCAGAACTTCCGCAAGATCGCGGACGCCGTGCGCCGCGCCCAGGAGACCCGATGACGCCGCTTCTCGCCCTTCTCGCCGCCCTCCCGCTTCACGCCGAGCCCACGCCGGACGCCGCCCAGCTCGAGCGCATGGCCGGGCGCTTCGCCCCCACCGAGGTGCGCGCCGACGTCTCCAAGCTCTCCGCCGGCGACCGCAAGGCCCTGCGCGCCTTGCTCAAGGCCTCGCGCGCCGTCGACGACCTCTTCCTGGCCCAGGTCTGGGAAGGCAACGCCGCGAAGCTCAAGGCTCTGGACAAGGACTCGTCGCCGCTGGGCCGGGCGCGCCGCCATTATTTCTGGATCAACAAGGGCCCCTGGTCGCGCGTCGACCAGGACGCGCCCTTCCTGCCGGACGTCCCCGCGAAGAAGCCGCCCGAGGCGACCTTCTATCCGGCCGGGTCCACGAAGGATGCGATCGAAGCCTGGATCAAGACGCTCACCCCCGCCCAGCAGGAGCACGCCAAGGGCTTCTTCTCCGTCGTCCGTCGGGACGAGGACGGGAAGCTCCAGATCGTGCCCTACAGCCGCGAGTACGCGCTCCTCCTCAAGCCGCTCGCGAAATACCTCCGCAAGGCGGCCGAGGCCACGGACAACGACTCCCTCAAGCGCTTCCTCGACATGCGCGCCGACGCGCTCGCCTCCGACGACTACGTGCCCAGCGACCTGGCCTGGATGGACTTGGACGCCCCCATCGAGCCGACCATCGGCCCCTACGAGACCTACGAGGACGGGCTGCTGGGCTACAAGGCGGCCTTCGAGGCATTCGTCGCCCTGCGCGACGACGCCGAGACCGCGCGCTTGAGCGCGTTCTCCGCGCACCTCCAGGACATCGAGGACCATCTTCCCATCCCGCCGGAGCGCCGCAACCCCAAGGTCGCGGCCGCCGCGCCGATCCGCGTGGTCAACGAGATCTACGCGGGCGGAGACGGCAACCGCGGCGTGCAGATGGCCGCCTTCAACCTCCCCAACGACGAGCGCGTCATCACGAAGAAGGGCTCGAAGCGGGTGATGATCAAGAACGTCCAGCAGGCCAAGTTCGACAGCGTCCTGACGCCGATCGCGGCGCAGGTCCTGCCCCAGCCGGCCCGCGCCGACCTCGACTTCCCCGCCTTCTTCGCCCACATCCTCGCCCACGAGCTCTGCCACGGGCTGGGCCCGCACCAGATCACGGTGGAAGGCCGCGCCACCACCCCGCGCGCCGAGCTCAAGGACCTCTACACGGCCATCGAGGAGGCGAAGGCGGACGCCGTCGGGCTCTTCGCCATACAGTACCTGATGGACAACAACGACAAGCTCCAGATCCCGGGCCTGGCGACCGGCCCCGCGGCCGAGCGCAAGCTGTACGCGACCTACCTCGCCTCCTCCTTCCGGACCCTGCGCTTCGGCTTGAACGAGGCCCACGGGCGCGGCATGGCCCTCCAGCTCAACTACCTCCTCGACCGGGGCGCCTTCACCGTCGGCCCGGACGGGACTTTCGCCGTGGACTACGCCGTGGTCAAGGACGGCGTGCGCGAGCTGGCCCACGACCTCCTCATGATCGAGGCCGAGGGCAGCCGCGCGCGCGCCGAGAGCATGCTCTCCCGCTTAGGCGTCGTGCGGCCGCCCGTCCAAGCGGCGCTCGACCGGCTCAAGGCCATCCCGATCGACATAGAACCGCTGTTCACAACGGCGGACGCGGTCCTCGCCGGCAAGTAGCCGCTGGGCCGGTTCGTTGCGCCGTCTTCCGAAAGGAAGGGGGTGCGATATGCTGGCGCGGATCGGAGCCGTCGCGGCTCTGTCGGCGCTGACGGCGGCGGCGGGCGCGTCGACCATCCCGGTGGACGTGCGGCCGCCCGCGGTTTTTCCCGCTCCGGCCGGGCCTCCGCCCTCCCGCCTTTCCAACGAGCTTCCCTACGAGGTCCTCGCCGCCAGCTACGTCCAGGACGAGATGAACTCCCTGGCGAGCCGGCTCGCGCGGGAGTCGGGCGACGCGCTGGCCGACGTCGACGAGATGTGGCAGGCGTGGCGGAGCGGCATCGGGGTCCGCGGCGGCTTCCTCGATCAGGGGCTCTATGGCTACTACGGCGAAGAGAGCGCGGGCGAGCGCCGCCGCGCCGAAGGCCTCCAGGGCGAGCTCTTCCGCCTGGAGACCCGCGCCAAGCAGCTGACGGCGGACGCGCGCGCGATCCAGCAAGGGCTCCGGGCGGCCGGCGGGCACTGGGACGCGCTCCTCGACTGCGTCGATTCTCCCTGCTCCGCCACCCCCCGCCTGCGCGACGGGCTCGCGGCCCTGCGCGGCGAGCTGGCCCGCCTCGCGGCCAAGCTCAACGCGCTCGACGTCGACGTCCGCGACCGTCAGGAGGACCTCGACGCGCTGCGCCCCCGCATCCAGCACATCCTCCAGGACCGCCTCGCCTCGCCGCCCGCGCTGAGCCTGCCCAGCCACTGGGGCAACGCGCTCCGGGACGAGCCCCGCGCCTTGGCGCGCTTCGAGCTCGAGGAGGCCTTCGCCCGCGCGCGGGAGCGGGCCATGCGCGAGATGATCGCCCCGGCCGAGCGGCCGGCGCCTAGCGGACCCGCGCCAGAAAAACGGCTGAGACCGCTCCCGCCGCCAAGCACGCTGCCCATAAGGACGCAGCTCCGCAGACCTCCATCACCCGGATCCCCGCCCAGGGACCCGTCATGAAGGCGACGCTGAAGATCGTGGTGAAGAGCCCCATATAGGCGCCGCGCCGCCTCTCGGGCGAGATGTCGGCGATGTAGGAAGACGCCGACGGGAAGAGGATCATCTCCCCGAAGGTCCACACCACGACGGTCGCGGCGGCCCCGGCGAAGCCCTTCACGACGCCCAGCAGGCCGAAGCCCACCCCGAAGAGAGCGGCGCCCAAGGACAGCGAGCGCCGGTGCGGCCAGCTCTCCATCGCGGCGTTCAAGGGGATCTCCAGGAAGATGATCAGCACGGTGTTGATGGTGAAGAGCATGCCGTAGGCCGAGAAGGGCAGGCCCAGGTCGCGCACCAGATAGATGGGCATGGCCCCGTCGTGCTGGAAGAAGATCAGCGCGACGGGCAGGAAGGCCAGGAGCATGCCGCGCAAACGCCGGTCGGACCAGGCCCCAAGAAAGGATTCCCACGGCGAGTGGCGCGGCGCCTCGGCGGCCAAGGCGACGGCGGGCTCGGCCCCGGGCGGCTGGCCCTCGGGGACGCCCGCGCTCAGGCGCGCGTGCCCCAGCACGAGCACCGCGGCCGCGAGAAGCGAGGTGCACCCATCGACGCGGAAGAGGAGCGGGAACGAGCGCTCGGCCAGGAAGCCTCCGAGGGCCGGACCGAAGCTCATGCCCAGGTTCGTGGCCAGGCGGCTCAAGGCGAAGGCGGCCTTGCGCTGGGCGGGCGCGGCGTGGGTGCTGGTCGAGGCGAGGCCCGCCGGACGGAAGGCCTCCGAGGCCAGCGCCCACACGAGGGTCGCCGCGGCCACCGCGGCGGGAGCGTGGGCGACGGGATAAATGAAGAGGACCAAGCCGGAGAGCGCCAAGGCCCCGGTCATCACCCGGGCCGCGTCAAAGCGGTCGCAGAGCCAGCCCCCGACGGGCCCCATCACGCAGGCCCCGGCGCCGTAGAGCACCAGCATCGAAGCCGCGCGCTCCGACGTAAACCCCCGGTGGCGGGTGAGGTAGAGGACCAGGAAGGGCAGGGCCATCGTGCCCATCCGGTTCACGAGGGTCGCGAAGAACTGCGCCCAGAGCGGGCGGGGCAGCTTGGCCAGGTCCCGCCAGGCGCTCATCACCCGACAATGCTACAATTCTTGCCCTCGAACATGGCCGACGAGCCGTATCTGTTCTCCGACATCGAGAAAAAGTGGCAGGCCGCCTGGGCCGACGCCGCCGCCTTCCGCACGCCCGAGAACCCGCGCGCCGACAAGAAGTTCTACTGCCTCGACATGTTCCCCTATCCCTCGGCGGACGGCCTCCACGTCGGCCACCCCGAGGGCTACACCGCCACCGACATCCTCTGCCGCTACAAGCGCCGCAAGGGCTTCGACGTCCTCCACCCCATGGGCTGGGACGCCTTCGGCCTTCCCGCGGAGAACTTCGCCATCGCCACCGGCACCCACCCGCGCGTGGTCACGCAGAAGAACGTCGCCAACTTCAAGCGCCAGATCCAGGCCCTGGGCTTCGGCTACGACTGGGAGCGGGAGATCGACACCACCGACCCGGCCTACTACAAGTGGACCCAGTGGATATTCCTCCAGATCTTCAAGAAGGGACTGGCCTACGAGAGCACCGTGCCGATCAACTGGTGCCCGTCGTGCAAGACCGGCCTGGCCAACGAGGAGGTCTACGGCGGCGCCTGCGAGCGCTGCGGCACCGCCGTCGAGCGCCGCGCCATCCGCCAGTGGATCCTCAAGATCACCGCCTACGCCGAGCGCCTCCTCGAGGACTTGAAGGACCTCGACTGGCCCGAGTCCACCTTGGAGATGCAGCGGAACTGGATCGGCCGCTCCGAGGGCGCCGAGGTCGACTTCAAGGTCGAGGGCCAGACGGTCACGGTGTTCACCACCCGCCCCGACACCCTCTTCGGCGCGACCTACATGGTCCTCGCCCCCGAGCACCCGCTCGTGGCCAAGATCACGACGCCCGAGCACCGGAGGTCGGTCGAGGACTACGTCGCCCAGGCCGGCAAGAAGTCGGACATGGAGCGCTCGGAGCTCCAGAAAGAGAAGAGCGGCGTCTTCACCGGCGCCTACGCCGTCAACCCGGTCAACGGCGAGAAGATCCCGGTCTGGATCGCGGACTACGTCCTCGCCGGCTACGGCACCGGCGCCATCATGGCCGTCCCGGCCCACGACGAGCGCGACCACGCCTTCGCCCGCCGCTTCAAGCTCCCTATTAAAGAAGTAGTCGCGCCTCCGAAGACCTTCGAGGCCGACTTCGAGCGCTTCGCCTTCCCCGGCGACGGCGTGGCGGTGAACTCGGGCTTCCTGGACGGCAAGCACACGCCCGAGGCCAAGTCCGCGATGATCGCCCACCTGGAGTCGAAGAAGCTGGGCAAGGGCAAGATCACCTACCGCCTGCGCGACTGGGTCTTCTCCCGCCAGCGCTACTGGGGCGAGCCGATTCCTGTCGTTCACTGTGATACCTGCGGCATTGTTCCACTTCCTGAAAAAGAATTGCCACTCAAGCTTCCGCCAATTAAAAACTACAAGCCAACCGAAACAGGCGAGTCTCC
>DATLOS010000225.1:0-8373 GCA_035536155.1 Elusimicrobiota bacterium | reverse complement strand
CCGCGAGCCCGACGACGGTGCCGACCAAGCCCAGGAATCCCGCCTCGAGCAGCATCAACGCCGCGACCCGCGACGGCCGCGCCCCGACCGCCCGCAGCACGCCGAACTCGCGGATGCGCTCGTAGAAGGACATGGAGAGGGTGTTGAGTATGCCCAGCCCGATGATGGTGAAAAGGATCGCCATCACCACCGCCAGCACACCGTCCTGGAAGCGCTTGATGCCGACGATCTCCGAGCCGACCTCCTCGTAAGTGAGGAGCTCGACCCCCGGGTCGCCCAGCTCGCCCGCGTGCGCCGCGCGCACCGCGTCGGCGAGGAAGGGGTCGGTGAGGCGCACGGCCACGTGGCTGGCCTGATCGGGCCGCCCGCGCACGCTCTGCGCGGCGGACAGCGGGATATAGGCGACGTCGCGGTCGTACGTCGAGCTGTTCGTGCGCAGGATGCCGGCCAGGCGAAACAGTTCCGAGCCCATCTCGCCCCCCGGCCTTTGCGCCATCACCACCAGCCTCTCGCCCAAGCGCGCGTCGAGCTCCGCAGCGAGCTTGGCCCCCAGGACGATGTCCCGCGGGCCCTCGAGATAGCGCCCCTCGCTCAAGTAGCCCGGGATGATCGAGAGCGCGCGCTCCCGCTCCGGCTCGACGCCGCACACCAGCACCCCTCGCGAGCCGCCCGCGGAGTAGACCAGGCCGGTAAAGAGGAGGCGCGCTCCGGCCGCCGCCACGCGCGGGTCGCCCGAAAGGAGGCGCACGAAGCGCTCCGGCGCGCGCAGGAGCACGTCCGGGATCTTATGGTCCTGGACCCCGCGGGCCTGCACCTGCAGATGGCCGAGGATCGCCCCCGTCGACTTGTCGATCATCTGACGCTGGAAGGAGCGGATGAAGCTCTGCCCGAACATGAGCGCGGCGAGGCCGGCCGCGATGGAGGACGCGGTGAGGAGGCTCCGCTTGCGGTTGCGCCAGAGGTTGCGCCACGCCAAGGCGAGGAGGTCGGGCATCAGACGCTCCTCAAGGAGTCCGCGGGGCTCATGCGCGCCGCGCGCAGCGCCGCGGGAAGGCCCGACAGCGCGCTCGCCGCGAGCACCGCGGCCAGGGCGAAGGCGTGGCGGCCCCAAACCGGGCGCAGATACAGGACGCGATCGAAGGGCATGAAGAAGCCGACCGCGTCGCCCACGGGGAGCGCCAGCCCGGTCCGGCCGTAGTACGCGATCAGCGCCCAGCCGGCGGCGGCGCCCGCGGCGGCGCCCAGCGCGCCCAGGAGCAGCGACTCCGCCGCGACCATGCGGAGCACGGTCCCGCGGCGCGCGCCCATCGCCATGAGCAGGCCGAACTCGCGGGTGCGCTCCAGCATGGACATGAACATGGTGTTGAGGATGCCCAGGCCGACGATGGCGAAGACCACCGCCAGGATGACGTTCAAGATCGCGTCCTGGTAGCGCTGCACCCCGACCAGCTCGTGGTCGACGTCCTTCCAGGTGAGCACCGCGACGGGAAGTCCGCGCAGCGAGCGCGCCAGCCCGTCGCGAACCTGATCGAGGCGCGCGGGGTCGGAGACGCGGGCCACGAACTGGTTGACGCGCGCCCCGGCGTCGTGCAGACGCTGGACGGCGGAGAGCGGAGCATAGACGATGGAGGCGTCGAAGGTCTGGCTGCCGGTGCGGTAGATGCCGCGGACCTTGAGCACCTCCGCGCCGATGGAGCCGTCGATCGCGGAGGCCATGAGCACGAGCTCCCCGCCCAAGTCCACGCCGAGCTGGGCGGCGAGCTTCTCGCCGATGAGGGCGCCGTCGGTCTCGCGGCCCAGGAAGGTCCCGCGCACGAGGTAGGAGGCGATGCTCATGAGGGTCCGATCCTTCTCCGGCTCCATCCCGCACACCAGGACGCCCACCGAGTCCTTTTTCGACGAGGCTAGGCCGGTCCCGACCCAGCGCCGCTCCCAGCCCGCGACGCCAGGCGCAACCTCCAAGGCCCGCGCCACCGGGCCCGGGTCCTCGATGCGCTTGTCCGGGAGCTTGAGATCGCCCACCCCGCGGGCCAGGACCTGGAGGTGCCCGCTGAAGACCCCGGTCGCCTTCTCCACCAGCTGGACCTGGATGGTCTCGATCAAGCTCTGCCCGAAGAGAATCGCGGCGAGGCCCGAGCCGATGGAGAGCACGGTAAACAGGCTGCGCCGGCGGTTGCGCCAGACGTTGCGCCAGGCGAGGAGCCACATGCTATTTCTGCAGCCGGCTGACGCTGAAAAAGGAATCCGGAAGGTTCACGTCGAACTGGATGTCGCGGTAGGTGAGGACCGTCTTACGGCCCTTCTTGCGCTCGGGCGCGCACTCGAGGCGCGTCGGCACGCGCCGGCCGCCCAGCTCCCGGACCTGGGAGAGGACTATGGTCCGGACCAGCTCGCCGCGCTCGTTGTAGTCCTCCTCGCGCAGCGGGATGACCCAGCCGTCCGGGAAGACCCCCGCCTCGAAGAGGACCTTCCCCCAGACGACCGGCGCGTCCGGCTTGGGGTCGGCCTGGATGCGGTACACGTCGTAGCCCGGGCCCGGCGAGGACTTGAGGAGCTTGTGCTCGTAGTCCTTCACGATCGAGTCCGCCTTGACGATGTCCTCGTAGTCGAAGTCGGAGCCCTGCCAGGAGGAGTGCATCATCGCCGGCGGGATCTTGAGCAGGCGCTCCACCCGCGCCATCCACATCCACATCTCCTCGCCCCGCCGCAAAGTGGCCGTCCCTTTCTCCTTGGGCGGGGCGTGGATGAGGATGAGGGCCTTGGTCCGGCCGCTGTTCCAGGACTCGATGTCGAGCTCCCGGCTCCAGTCGGGCGTGGTGATGCTCATGAGCACGCGCGCCCGGCTCGAGTCGCCGCGCAGGACCTTGTTGGCCCGGTCGACGACCTCGTGGACGGTGAGCTTGGGCGCCTGCGCGGCGGCGCCGAGCGCCAGGGCGCACGCCAGCGCGCGGAGGATCATCGCCGCGCGACCCGGGCCGCCCACAGGGCCGCCGCGATCGTCGCGGAGGCGTCGGCGCGGCCGCGGCCCGCGACGTCGAACGCGGTCCCGTGGCCGGGCGAGGTGCGCACCAAGGGCGCGCCGATGGTCCAGTTCACCACGCCGAAGCGGTCCGCGAGCTTGAGCGGGATCAAGGCCTGGTCGTGGTAGAGGGCGAGCAGGGCGTCGAAGCGCCCGGCGGCGTGCTCGGCCCAGGCGGTGTCGGCGGGGATGGGCCCGGCCACGTCCGCGCCCCGGCGCCGCAGCAAGGCGAGGGCGGGGCGGAGCACGCGCTCCTCCTCGTCGCCCAGGAGCCCCCCCTCTCCCGCGTGCGGGTTGAGCGCGCACAGGGCGAGCCGCGGACGCGCGATCCCCAGGCCGTCCCGCAGGCTCGCCGCGGTCAGCTCGGCGGTCTCGACCACGGCCCGCGCGGTCAGCGCCCGCGGCGCGCGCGCCAAAGGCATATGCCGCGTGACCAGGACGGCCTTGAGCCGGCCGGCCGCGAGCATCATGGTGGCTCGCGGCGAGGAGGTCCGCTCGCGCAGGAGCTCGGTGTGATCCGGATAGGGCACGCCGCCCAGCGCCCATGCCTCTTTCGAGATCGGGCCCGTCACCATGCCATGGACGCGTCCGCGGGCGCAGAGGTCGAGCGCCGCCCTGACCGCGGCGAAGGAGGCGCGGCCGCCCTCCGGCGTGGGGCGCCGCCGGATGGGTCCGCAGGGGCCGACGTCCACCAGGGGACAGAGGCCGGGCGTCCAGCCCGCGCCGGCCAGGGCCTCGCGCGAGCCCACCGCGACCCAGTCCGCGGCGGCGCGCGCCGCGCCGGAGCGCAGGACGGCGACGGCCAGCTCCGGCCCGACGCCCCCGGGATCGCCCATGGTGACGGCGAGCCGCGGGCGCATCGGGCTATTCCGCCGGGAGCTTGACCTCGACGGTGGAGGAGGTCCGCAGCTTCTTGATGTAGACCTGGAGCTCCTTCTGGAAGTCGATGTTCATGAGGAACTGCTTGATGCTGGGCTTGAGCTTCTCGAAGCGCATCGTCTCCGCGGCCTTCTTCTCCTGCACGCGGAGGATATGGAAGCCGAAGTTGGTCTCGACGGGCTGGCTGACCTCGCCCACGTTCATCGAGAAGGCCGCCTTCTCGAACTCCGGCGGCATCCAGCCCTAGAGGATGGTGCCGAGATCGCCCCCGCGCGGCGCGCTCTCCACGTCCTCCGACTCCTTCTGCGCCAGCTCCTCGAAGTCCTCGCCGCCGTCGAGGCGCTTGCGCAGCGCCTGCGCCCGCGCCATCACCTTGTTCTTCTCGATGAGAGGCGCGCCCGCGGGGACCTTGAGAAGGATGTGCTCCACCCGGACCCGCTCGGCGTGCGCGTTGCGCAGCTCCTGGGCGAAGCCGGCATAGGCCTGAGCCTCCTCCTCGGGAAGGCCTTTGAGCGCCTCGGGCAGGGCCCCCTTCAGGACGGCCGGGTCCTCGGCCACGGTCTTCTTGAGCCGCTCGAAAGCGTCCTGCGCCCGCTTGTCCTCGGGCTCCTTGAGCTTGCTGCGCACCTGCTCCTCGATCACCTTGCGCATGAGGAGCTGCCGGCGGATGCGCTCGCGGAACTGCTCCTCGCTCAAGCCCTCCTTCTTGAGGGCCTCGGCCAGGGCGGCCTGCATCTCGGCGTCGGTGCGCTTGCGGCCCTTGGCCTCGTCGTCGCGGAAGCTCCGCTCGGAGACCTCCTCGACGCCCTTCTCCAGCTCGCGCTGGTAGATGCGGATCTTCTGCTTCTCCGCCTCCTGGGCGAGCAGCTCGTCGTCGACCATCTGGTCGACGACCTTCTTGCGGATCTCGTCGACGGCGCCGTTCTCCTTGAGCACGCCCGGCATGTTCTTCTGGAAACCCTCGAGGGCCGCCTTGAGGTTCTTGCGGTACTCGGAGAGGAGCAAGGTGTGGCCGTTGACCCGGGCCACGACGTCCTCGACCACCGCCGCGCGCGCGCCGGCGGCGGACGCCGCGGCCAGGGCGAGAACCATGAGCTTACTTGAACTGGGCATCGACGACCTCCACGGGGAACGACCCCTGCAGCGACTGCAAGTGCTTGTCCAGCTTCTGCTTCTCCAAAAGGGAGTGGATGCGGTCCGAGGCGTCCTTGAGCGAGATGGAGCGCTCGGATTCCTTGAGCAGGACGTGGTAGCCGAGCTTGCTCCGGATCGGCCCCGCCAGCTCGCCCACCCGCATCTTGAACACGCCCTCGAGCTCCGGGATGATCTCTCCGGGCAGCATCGGCTTCATCAGGCCGCCCTCGGAGGCGGTGTCCGCGTCGAGCGATATCTTCTGCGCGACCGACGCGAAGCGCGCCCCGGCCCGCAGGCGATGCATCGTCTCCTCGGCGTCCTGGGCCGTGGGCAGGAGGATGTGGCGGACCAGGACCTCGCGGGGGTTCTTGCGATGATAGTCCCGCACCTCGTCGTCGGTCACCTTGATCGCGCCCGCGCGGCGGAGCTGCTCGAGCCAGAGCCGGGTGGCCAGGTAGTCCCGCGCCTCCGCCATGCGCTCGGCCTCCTCCTTGCGGAGCTCCTCCATGCGCTGGGTGAACTCGGGCGTCTGGGTGACCCCGTCCGCGCGGGCGGCCTCGAGGATCATCTTCTCCCGGATGAGGACGTCGAGGAACTGGCGGCGGCCGTTGGGCGTGAGGACGTAGTTCTGATAGTCGGGGGCGACCTCGGAGAGCTTGCGCCGGAACTCGGCCTCGGTGATCGCCGACCCGCCCACCCGGGCGAGCACCCCCTCCTCCGAGGGCTTGCGGCAGGCCCCGAGGAGGACGACGGCCGTCGAAAGCAGCAGCCGGATGCGCATCGAGCCCAAGTTTAACATTTTAGGATTGGGCTCCATTCTTGCGCGGAAACTGCCCGAGGAGGGCCTTCCGGGCTATCTCGAGCACCTCCGGGGACGACGACTCCGCCCGGGACAGCCACTCCACGTAGGAGCGGTCGGCGCGGACCACCTCCTCGAGGGAGCGGCCGTTATGCTTGCCGAAGTTGAAGGCGGCGACGCCGTGGCGCCACACGAAGCGGCCGCGGGCGTCGACGTTGCGCGGATCCACCATGTTGCAGAACTCGTGCAGCGCCTGCGTGTCCTGGGGAAGGGCCGCGCGGCTGCCGCGCGGCTCGCAGTAGCGATCCACCTGCGCTAGGAGGACTTCAACCGAGGCGGCCACGTCGGCCCGCGCGTCGTGCGCGCCCTCGAGGGACTTCCCGCAGTAGAACTCGTAGGCCGCCGAGAGGTTGCGGGGCTCCATGCGGTGGAAGACGGTCAGCGCGTCCAGGACGCGGCGGCCGGCGAGGTCGAAGGAGAGGCCCGCCCGGGCGTACTCCGCCGAGAGCATGGGCAGGTCGAAACGGCTCACGCCGAAGCCGCCCACGTCCGCGCCCGCCAGGATGTCGTCGAGCCGGGAGGCCAGCTGCCAGAAAGTCGGCGCCCCGCGCACCTTGTCGTCGGTGATGCCGTGGATCGCGGAAGACTCCGGCGGGATCGGCACGCCGGGGTTCACCAGCGAGTCGAACGCCGACCGGACGCCCGACGGCTCCAGGCGGACGGTCGCGACCTGGACTATCCTGTCGCGGGCGGAATCGACTCCGGTCGTCTCCAGGTCGATGAAGACGATCGGCTTCTCGAGGCGCAGCGGCATGGTTTTCAATTGTATAAAACTACTATGCTCGCCCGGTGCTCGCGCTGGGCAAACTGGTCGTTTTCCTCGGCTTCTCATCGATCATCGGCTTCGTGACCTACCTGGTGATCCACGACACGCCCATAGCGTGCTTTCTCCGCTGCGACCGGGCCTCCGACGCCTGCGAGGTGGGAAGACGGACGCTCTTGAAGACCTCCTCCGCCGCGCTCCGCCTGAGCCGGGTGCGGGCCGCCGAGGTCCGCGTGACGCGCTCCGCGGGAGGCCGCCCCTCCTCGTCGGTCGCTCTATGGCTGCGGACCGACGACGGCGACTACTGGGTGGACAGCTATGTCACCGCGGACGGCGCCGAGGACGACCGCCGGCGGATCGCCGCCTTCCTGGGCTCCCCGGGGGAGCCGCGGCTGGACCTGGAGAGGAGCCACCGCTTCGCGTATTGGGCGGGCTGCCTGGGCCTGGCTTTCGACGCCGCGCTCGTGGGCGTCCTAGGGCGCCTGCTGTGGCGCCTTTAGCCTAACGGGACCCAGGTAGCGCCGGGTCAGAAGAAAAGCCGTCCAAAAAGCGGCGACCGAGCCGAAGAGGCCGAAGGCCGCGAGCCGCTTCTGCCGTCCGATCTCCTCCGCGATGGGCGCCGCGGGCGCCGTCGGCGCGAGCCCGGAAGGCGGCGGCCCGACGAGCTCATAGCGCAGCCCCGAGGAGTCCGTCAGGCTGGCCCGCGACGCGCCCGCGCGGCCCCCGGGCGCCACCACGCGGACCGCGCTCTTGCCGTAGTGGACGTCGAAGAGCTCCGCGGGACCGGCCGAGGCCCTCAGCGCGCCCAGCGGCTCCACCGCGCTCATGCGGTCGAAGAGGCCGCCGCCCGCCGCCGCCGGCCCGGACGCCACCAGGACGGGGCCCGAGGCGGAGGCATCCATGCGGTCCAGGCGGGCGTACGAGTGGAGCATGAGGGCGAAGAAGCCGACGAAGTAAGCCAGCCGCAGCGTCCGGAGCATCGTCCAAGGTTAGCCCCGGCACCCCCCGGATTCAAGGGGAGAATGAGTCAGGATTCCGTGACGTCGTTGGGCAGCTGGTTCTTGCCCGGGCCGGGCTCCGTCTTCGGGAAATGGCGGGCCAGCTCCTCGGCGACGGCCCGCACGCAGGCCTCGACCCCCTCGGGATAGAGGCGCTCGGCGAAGCGCTCGCGCAGGACCTTGGCCGCGTCTTCCCAAAGGCGCTGGCCCGCCTTCGCGTGGATGCCCTCGTCGCCCCATATGGCGAAGCGATGGTCCAGGTGCGAGATCAGGATCAGGACGCCGTTGCGGGCGTCGGTCTTGCGCAGTCCCAGCCGGTCGAAGGTTTCCTTGGCCAAGGTCAGCATTTCCTTGCCTCCGGAGCGCGCGATCACGTGCACGTGGATCTCGCCCGTCGTCCTCGATTCCGCCTCCGCGATGGCGCTCACGATGCGCTCTTTCTCGGCGGAGCTCAGAAACGGCCTCGCCAAACGACGCAGGAGCCGCGTCCACGCCGGTGGATGCTTACCAGCCGCCACTTGCGCCTCCTCCCCCGGATGAGCCGCCGCCGCCGGAGAATCCCCCGCCGCCGCCCGAAAATCCGCCCCCGCCCCAGGAGCCCCCGCCGGAGCCCCAGCCGCCCGAACGCCAGCCCCGGCCGCCGATGTAGACTCCGCGAAGCGCCTGGAGCATCGCGTAGACATAGTAAGCCGCCAGCAGGATGTATAAAAGTTGGACGAGA
>DATLOS010000224.1:0-3858 GCA_035536155.1 Elusimicrobiota bacterium | reverse complement strand
CTCGCCTTGGCCTCGGGGACCTGGCGCGCGGAAAGGAATTTCTCCCCCCAAGCCAGGAGCTCCCCCGCCGTCATGCCTCCGCGCGCTATCTCGGACACTTTAGGCCGCTTCGCCGGCGAGGAGCTTGTTCTCCTCCTCCGTGCGCAGAGCCTCGAGGACCGGCGCGACCTCCCCTTCCATAATAAGGGGCAGGTTGTGCCAGGACTGCTCGAGGCGGTGGTCGGTGAGGCGGTTCTGCGGGAAATTGTAGGTGCGGATCTTCTCGGAGCGGTCGCCGGAACCCACCTGGCGGCGGCGCATATCCGCGTTTTGGCTGACCGCGCGCTCCTTTTCCGCGGCGGCGAGCTTGGCGCGCAGGACCGACATGGCGCGCAGGCGGTTCTGGCCCTGGGAGCGCTCCTCCTGGCAGGCCACGACCACGCCAGAGGGGATGTGGGTGATGCGGACCGCGGTCTCCACCTTATTTACGTTCTGCCCGCCGGCCCCGCCGGCGCGGTAGGTGTCCACCTGCAGGTCCTTGGGGTTGATCTCGATCTCCTTCTCCTCGATCTCGGCCATGACCGCGACGGTGACGGTCGAGGTGTGGATGCGGCCCGAGGCCTCGGTCTGCGGGACCCGCTGCACGCGGTGGACGCCGCCCTCGAACTTGAGCCAGGAGAAGACGCCGGAACCCCGCACGCAGATGGTCGCCTGCTTGGCGCCCTTGAGGCCGGTCTTCGAGTACTCGATGGTCTCGACCTTCCAGCCCCGCCCTTCCGCGAAGCGCGTGTACATGCGCACGAGCTCGGCCGCGAAGAGGGCGGCCTCGTCGCCGCCCGCTCCGGCGCGGACCTCGATATAGGCGTCCTTGTCCGAGTCCGGGTCCTTGGGGAGGATCGCCCGGCGCACGCGCGCCTCCACGTCGGTCCGGCGCGTCTCGAGCTCCGCCTTCTCCGCGCGGGCGAGCTCGTGGAGCTCCTTGTCCGGGCCGGCCAAGGTCGCGTCCATCTCGGCCAGGTCGCGCAGGATCGCGGCGCGCTCCTTGGCCAGCGCGATCAAGGGGGCGAGCTCGGAGTGGCGCTTCGTCAGGGCGCGGATCTCCTCGGCGGCCAGGGCGCCGCCGCTCAGGCGGGCCTCGATGTCCGCGCTCTCTTTTTCCGCGTCTTCTAATTTTTTGATGCTCATCTATAAATGAAAAGCCCCGCCCGTTTCGGGGCGGGGCTTCCCAGGAGGCCGCTAGTCCTTCTTCGCGGGCTCTTTCTTCTTGGCGTCCTTCGCGTCCTTGGCCGCGGGCTTGCCCTTGAGCTCTTCCTGCGTGGGGGCGGTGCTCAAGATCTTCTTCTTCTTGAGCGAGGAGGAGGTCAGGGTGTCGAGCTTCTTCATCGCGATCTCGGCCTTGGGCTTGCGCTCGATCGTCTTGCCCTCGGTGGCGGCGAAGCGCTTCTTGAAGCGCTCCACGCGGCCCGCGGTGTCGACGAGCCGCTGCTTGCCGGTGTAGAAGGGATGGCAGCCGCCGCAGATCTCGAGCTTGATGACCTTCTTGGTCGAGCGGGTGACGAAGGAGTTCCCGCAGGCGCAGGAGACCTGCGCGTTGTAATAGTTAGGGTGGACGCCGGTTTTCATGGTATGGGCCTCTAAAATTCCGTCGGCCATGATTATATCAAATGGCCGCGCGTTTTCGGACGCGGCGCCCTCCGCGCGGAGGTAGGCCCTTGGTCCTACTCCGGCCTAGGCCTAAGGCGAATGGCCCCCCGGCCGACGGGCGGCCATCCTCTGCGGGATGCTCCACGCCTTGGCTTTAGCCGCGGCCCTGCCGGCCCTCGCCGCCCCCCTCTCCCAATCCGACCAGGAGCGAGCCCGCGACCTCCTCCTTCCCCGCGTGAGCGACGCCTCCGCGATCGACGTGTCGGACCCCTACCTCGGCGCGATGCTGCCGCACCTGCGCTCCCAGTCCGGCGCGCTGCGCCCGGTGAGCCTGCGCGGAGGCTCCGGCGTGTCCCTGCGCCTGCCCGGGCCCTGGCCCGACTCCCCGCTCTCCATCGGGTACCTGCCCGCCGGGACCTTCACCACCGGCTCGTCCAAGAAGCCCCGGCTCTACGTCCTCGACGCGAACGGCGTCCCGGTCGAGCGGGCCTTCCTCCTGCCCGACGGGCGCCTGGTCCGGGTCCCGCTCTCCTCCGAGACCGACTCGCTGGCCGACGGCCGCCTGCGCGTCGAGGCCGCGGGCGGCAAGCTCTTCCTGGTCGACGCCGACGACTCCTCCCAGCGCTTCCCCGTGAACGGGCAGGTCGTCGCCGCCCGCGTCGACCCGCCTCCGACGCCCACGCTGGCTCGCGCCGCCGAAGAGGAGACGGAGGACCCCTTCGCCGTCCCCGCGTCGGCGCCCAGAACGGAGCCGGCGTCCAAGCCGTCCGCCCCCGCAGGCTTCGCCGGAACCGACGAGATCCTCGATCCGCCCGGCCAGCGCCCCGGGCTCTACCGCCGCGACGGGGACCGCTGGACCGCCGTGGGCTACCGCTTCGAGAAAGACGGCGTCAACCTGATCTTCCGCTACGGCAACAACCCCGTCGTGAACGGCTATCAGGCCCGCCGGCCGGGGACGCTGATCGACCCGCGCGAGGCCTCGCGCGGGACCTACGACGCGGGCAAGGTCTATGCCGCCAACGGCCGCTTCATCGGCACGCTCGACGAGTACGCACGCGGCCGGGAGACCTCGATCTGGGACTCCGTGACGCGCCGCTGGAGCAATTCGTACCTGATGGCCCGCGCCGACGGCACCTTGGTCGACCTGGCCGGCATCCAGCACGTGCGCCGCGCGGACGGCGTCGTCGTCTCCGCGGGAAGCGCCAGCCGCGTCGCCCGCGCCGTCCCCGAACCCGCGTCCAGCACGGGCGCCGCTCCGGCGCGGCGCGTCTTCTACTTCGACCCCGCCAACGGGCGCGTGGTCAACGACGAGGGCAAGCTCATGGGCCTGGCCCGGGGCGCGCCGACCGTCGAGGCCGGCCGCGTCGCCTCCGACCTCTCGCTGACGATGTCGGACGGGGGCGTGCTGGCCTACCACGGCGCCTCGGGCCGCCTGGGCGATCCCCGCGCGGGCACGGAGGCCGAGATAAAGGTCGGCATCCCTCCCGGGATGCACTACGACTACCAGCTCGAGGCGCGCCGGACCCGGGGGCCCGGCGGCGCCTATTCCCAGACGCTGGGCTGGAGCGCGACCTTGGCGCGGGGCGAGGCGCGGGGCCTCGAGGTCGTCGTCTCCGCCGCCGGGGCCGAGGTCGTCTCCGCCCCGGACAGCGTCGACGGCGCGCGCCTCCGGTTCCTCCCCGCGGGCGACGGGCGCTTCCGCTCCGAGAACGGCACCGTCTGGCTGCTGCGCGAGGGCAACGCCTACGAGGGCGAGCGCTGGGTGGCCAAGCGCTTCGTGCAGACCCCGGTGGAGCGCCGCTGCGAGGCCTGCCGCATGGTCCAGCTCCACGACGGCCGCTTCGTCGACGATCCCGCGATCGCGGTGACGACGGCGAGCGGAAGCCCCTTGGCCGGCGCCCAGCCCCCCGCCGGCGACCGGCGCCTGGTCTTCGGCGCGGGCAACGAGCTGGCTCTCGGGCCCGCCGGCGCGCGCGGCCCGGCGAAGGAGACGGCCGAGCTCCTCCAGACCGGCAGCTCGCGCGGGGACTTCTTCTACCGCCCGATCCAGCCGCTTGCGGAGCAGGCCCGCGCCGCGGCGCCGCTGCTCGCCTCCCTCGACTCGCCCGAGGCCCGGCGCTGGGCCTTCGACGGGCTCCTGGCCGCCGCGCGCGCCCGGCAGGACTACGCCGAGGGCGTCCGGGTCCTGCCCTTCACCATCCCCGAGCTGGAGCGCGCGGTCGAGAGCGAGCTCCG
>DATLOS010000223.1:0-3326 GCA_035536155.1 Elusimicrobiota bacterium | reverse complement strand
TCCCGCGCGCGCCGCGGGTCGTGGTCATGGATTTCGGCGTGAAGTACGGCATCCTGCGCTGCCTGACCTCGCTGGGCTGCGCGGCGACCGTCGTCCCGGCCTCGACCTCGGCGGCGGACATCCTGGCCCTCAAGCCCGACGGCATCCTGCTCTCGAACGGCCCCGGCGATCCCGAGCCGGTCACCTACGCGGTGGAGACGATCCAGCGGCTCCTGGAGACGCGCATCCCCCTCTTCGGCATCTGTCTCGGCCACCAGCTCCTCGGCCTCGCCCTGGGCGGCAAGACCTTCAAGCTCAAGTTCGGGCACCATGGCTCGAACCACCCGGTAAAGGACCTGGGCACGGGCAAGATCGAGATCACCTCCCAGAACCACGGCTTCTGCGTCGACCTCGAGTCCCTGCCCAAGTCGGTGCGCACCACGCACGTGAACCTCAACGACGGCACCTCCGAGGGCCTGGCCCACTCCGACCTGCCCGCCTTCTCGGTCCAGTACCACCCCGAGGCCTCCGCCGGGCCGCACGACTCCCGCTATCTCTTCGGCCGCTTCGCCGCCATGATCCAGGCGCGCATGGCCGGGAAGGTCCCCCATGCCTAAGCGGACCGACATCCAGAAGATCCTCGTCCTCGGCTCCGGCCCCATCGTGATCGGCCAGGCCTGCGAGTTCGACTACTCGGGAACCCAGGGCCTCAAGGTCCTGCGCCGCGAGGGCTACGAGCTGGTCCTGGTCAACTCCAACCCGGCGACGATCATGACCGACCCCGGCCTCTCCGACCGCACCTACATCGAGCCGCTCACCCCGGAGATGGTCGAGCAGGTGATCGCGAAGGAGAAGCCCCAGGCCCTTTTGCCCACCCTCGGCGGCCAGACCGCGCTCAATCTCGCGGTGGCCTTGGCCGAGCGCGGCACGCTCAAGCGCCACGGCGTCGAGCTCATCGGCGCGCCCCTGGACGCGATCCAGAAAGCCGAGGACCGCCAGAAGTTCAAGGCCGTCATGCAGGATATCGGCATCGATCTGCCCAAGAGCCGCATCCTCACCGACGCCTCCGAGGCCGCGACCGCGGCCCGCGAGCTGGGCTTCCCGATCATCGTGCGCCCCTCCTTCACCTTGGGCGGCACCGGCGGCGGCATCGCCTACAACCTGGAGGAGCTGCGCGCGCGCGTGCACTCCGCCCTCGACGCCAGCCCGGTGAAGAAGGTCCTCCTCGAGGAGTCGGTGATCGGCTGGAAGGAGTTCGAGCTCGAGGTGATGCGCGACTCGAAAGACAACTTCGTGGTCATCTGCTCCATCGAGAACATCGACCCGATGGGCGTGCACACCGGCGACTCGATCACCGTCGCCCCGTCCCAGACCTTGACCGACCGGCAGTACCAGGAGATGCGCGACGAGGCTCGGCGCGCCATTAGCGCGATCGGCGTGGAGACCGGCGGCTGCAACGTGCAGTTCGGCGTCAACCCCAAGAACGGCCGGCGCGTGATCATCGAGATCAACCCGCGCGTCTCGCGCTCCTCGGCGCTCGCCAGCAAAGCGACGGGGTTCCCCATCGCCAAGATCGCCGCGCTCCTCGCCGTCGGCTACACCTTGGACGAGATCCCCAACGACATCACCAAGAAGACGCCGGCCTGCTTCGAGCCCTCGATCGACTACGTGGTGACGAAGATCCCGCGCTTCGCTTTCGAGAAGTTCGGAAAGGAGTTCCCTCTCGACACCGCCATGAAGTCGGTGGGCGAGGTGATGGCCTGCGGCCGCGTCTTCAAAGAATCCTTCCAGAAGGCGCTCCGCGGCCTGGAGACGGGCAAGGCCGGCTTCGAGCCGCCCGCCGCCGCGGCCCTCGACGAGGCCACTCTCCTGCGCAAGCTCTCCATGCCCTACTCCGACCGGCTCTTCTACGTGCGCGCGGCGCTGGAGAAGGGCCTCTCCCCCGCCGAGCTCTCCGAGATCACCTCGATCGACCCCTGGTTCCTCAACCAGATGAAGGACTTAGTCGAGTTCGAGGACCGGCTGCGGGCCGAGCCGCTCACGCCCGAGCTCCTGGGCGAGGCCAAGCGCCTCGGCTTCTCCGATCTCTCGATCGCGCGCGCGACCCGCAAGAAGGAGGCGGACATCCGCGCCCTGCGCAAGCGCCTCAAGCTCAGCCCCGCCTACAAGCTCGTCGACACCTGCGCGGCCGAGTTCGAGGCGGCCACGCCCTACTTCTACTCCACCTATGACGGCGAGAGCGAAGTGAAGCCCTCGAAGAAGAAGAAAAAGATCGCCATCATCGGCTCCGGCCCCAACCGCATCGGACAGGGCATCGAGTTCGACTACTGCTGCGTGCACGCCTCCCTGGCCCTGCGCGAGCTGGGCTACGAGACGGTGATGATCAACTGCAACCCGGAGACGGTCTCCACCGACTACGACATCTCCGACCGGCTCTACTTCGAGCCCCTCACCTTGGAGGACGTCCTCGGCGTGCTCGAGCTGGAGAAGCCGCAGGGCGTCATCGTCCAGTTCGGCGGCCAGACCCCGCTCAACCTCACCTTGCCGCTCGCCAAGGCCGGGATCAAGATCCTCGGCACCTCGCCGGACTCGATCGACGTGGCCGAGGACCGCCGCCGCTTCGGCGCGCTGACGCGCCGCATCGGCATCCCCACGCCCGAGCACGGCATCGCCCGCACCTTGCCCGAGGCCCTGAAGATCGCCCGCCGCGTCGGCTATCCGGTGATGATCCGGCCCAGCTACGTCCTGGGCGGCCGGGCCATGGAGATCGTCTACGACGACGCGGGCCTGCGCGCCTACGCCGCCCGCGCCTTCGCCGCGGCCCAGCACCCGGAGCTCCTGGTCGACCGCTTCCTCTCCGACGCCACCGAGATCGACGTGGACGCCCTGGCCGACGGCAAGGACGTGTTCGTCTGCGGGATCATGGAGCACATCGAGGAGGCCGGCATCCACTCCGGCGACTCGGCCTGCACCTTGCCCACGCACTCGATCCCGCCCAGCCAGGTCAAGACGATCGTCGACTACACCCGCCGCCTGGCCAAGGCCCTCAAGGTCGTGGGCATGATCAACATCCAGTACGCGATCAAGGACGGGGTCGTCTACCTGCTCGAGGCCAACCCCCGCGCCTCGCGCACCGTGCCCTTCGTCAGCAAGGCGACCGGCCTGCCCATGGCCAAGTTCGCGGCCAAGGTCATCGCCGGCGTGCCGCTGCGCCGCCTCCTTCCGAAGGACCTCCTGAAGAAGGGCATGCCCGAGATCCCCTACGCCGCGACCAAGGAGGTCGTGCTGCCCTTCATCAAGTTCCCGGACGTCGATCCGATGCTCGGCCCGGAGATGAAGTCGACCGG
>DATLOS010000222.1:0-4303 GCA_035536155.1 Elusimicrobiota bacterium | reverse complement strand
GTCTCGAGGATCGAGTTGGAGAGCTCCCCCAGCGAGAGCGATGTTTCCGAAGAAGCGGCGGTTGGCCCGAAAATAGCTGCCGGAACGCTCCGGAATCCCGCGCCAGGAGCTTGCGCGCGCAGGCCGGCGCCCAGGACCGGGGCCGGCGGCAGAAGCAAGGAGAGCCCGAGGAGAGCCGCGACGATGCGGGTCACCTGGAGATTGTACCGGAGGCCGTCCGGCCCGCTCTAAGACCTTGGGCCCCCCCGCGGAACCATTGGACCTAGAGCCTCGAGATAGGTCCGCGCCGCCAGGACGATCAAAAGACCGTCGTAAGGGACGCGGTAGCGGGACTCGCCGATGGTGAGGAAAGCCGCGGCCGCCAGCCCGACGAGCGGCAGAAGAAGGAGCGCTTCGGCCAAGCCCGGCCGGCGTTGGGCCAAACCCAGCGCCGCGGGCGCCAGGACGAATATCCAGAAGAACCACTGCCCGAAGCGGGCGAAGGCCGCCCAGCGGGGGTCCTCGGCCGAGGGAAAGGGCCGGCTGGCGAGCAGGTCCCAGACGTGCCGTACGGAGGAGCGCAGCGCCTCGCCCGGGTGGGCCCGCGTCCAAGCCCAGGCCCAGGCCGCGTTGGCCCGCGTGTCGTAGGAGTCGAAGGGCAGCAGCAGGTCCTGCGTGTAGCCCCTCTCGGTGCCGGCCGGCGCGCGCCAGCCCTTCCAGCGATCCTCGCCGAAGACGTTGCGCCAGAGCACGAAGCGGGTCTCCCCGCAGTGCCCGAGCACGGCGTTGTAGGCCCAATTGGTGGAGACGAGGCACGGCCGCCCGCTCAGGGCGCCGCAGCGCAAGGACAGCGGGAGAAGGAACGCGAGCAGGCCCGCGGCGAGGCCTCCGGCCGCCAGCCGCGCCGAGCGGCGGGGCGTCGCGAGCAGCGCCAGCGCCGTCGGGAGAGCGGAGGCCAGCGCGTTGGCCTTCAACGCCGCGCCGGCGCCCCAGAGCAGTCCGGCGCCCCAGGAGAGCGCGAAGACCCGGCGCTCCGAGCGGACGCGCAGCGCCGCGAGGAGAAGCGCCGTCGCCGCCGAGACGCACACGAGAAAAGGATTCTCGGCCAAGAAGTAGCCTGCGTAGTCCACGAAGGGGGGATACAGGCTGGCCAGGCACAGCGCGGCGCCCGCGACCGCGCTTCCGCCCAACTCGAGGCCGATCGCCGCGATCGCGAGAGGCGCCAGCGCGCTCAAGACGAGCTCCGCCGCGGCCGCGAGACTCCAGGAGCGGTCGAGGCGGTAGAAGGCTCCGAGGAGATAGGCGTTTCCGGGAGGGTGCAAAGTGTCGTTCGCGCTCTCCTCATGGCCGGGGCTCGAGTAGCGCACGGCGTCGTCCACGTACCACTTCATGTCGCTATAGACGTAGGCGCCGGGCGGATGGAGGGACAGGACGTGGACGCAGCGCCAGGCGAGCCCGACGGCGAAGGCGGCCGCGCAGAGGGCGCGCGCGGCCTTCGGCCTCACGGCCGCCGCCGCAGCGCCCGCGGCAGCGCCAGCACGGCGGCGGCGAACGCCGCGCAGAACGCCCAGCCCGCCGCGTGCCGATGGGGCAGCCCATCCAGCAGGCCGTGCAGCGGCTCGTGCCACGCCCGGCTGAGGCAAAATCCCAGCGCCCCGACGAGCTTTGCGGCGACCGCACCGTCGTTGAGGAGCATCTCCCCCGCGGTGAAGGCCAGCACGCCCGCGCCGGCCAGCACGAGAGCCGGGAACCGGTTCATCCAGCCCGCGATCAGCGCGCTGCAGCTCATGATGATGGCGATGCTGGCCAGCAGGCCCAGCGCCAGGAGGCGCAGATCGCCCCCCGCCGCGCCGCCGACGGCCAGCATGTTGTCGAGGCTCATCACGAGGTCGGCCACGATGATGGTGGCGACCGCCTCGAGCAGGCTGCCCGCCTCCTTCACCGGACGGCGCGAGGCCTCCTCGCCCAAAAGGAGCTTCACGGCGATCCAAGCCAGGACCAGGCCGCCGAAGAAGCGCAGGAGCGGCACGTCGAGGAGGCGCGCCAGGAGGGCGGTGAAGGCCACGCGCAGCAGGATCGCGCCGGCGGCGCCCCAGACGATCGCCTGCCGCTGCTTGCGGGCCGGCAGCCGGTGCGACGCCATGGCGATGAGGACCGCGTTGTCCGCGCTCAGGACCATGTCGATCAGGACGATTTTTCCGACGGAGAAATAAAGCGACGCCTGCCCCGGCATGCCGGGATTATCGCACATTGCCCGGGTTCCCGCCCCCATTTTGGTATCATCGCGAGATGGCCGCCGCGCGCAGGACGCGACTCGCATCGCACCTCCTCTTCGCCGGCCTGGGCGCGGCCGTGGTCGTTTTTCGCCTCGGCCCCACGCTCCTCGCGGGATTCTTCTCCTTCGCCATCCTCGACATGACGTTCCGCGCGCTCAGCGTCCGCGTGCGGCCGCGGCTGGCGCGGCCGCTGTCCTTGGCGGTTTTCCTGATGGTCGCCTCGCTCTCCCTCTACGCGCTGGGCCACTTCCTGCACCAGAGCGTCTCGGCCGTGCCCTCGATCCTGGGCAAGGTCCTGCCCGAGATGGACCAGCTCGGCGACCGCTACGGCCTCGACCTCCCCTTCGAGAACCTGGATGCCTTCCGCCAGGCCCTCTTCCAGGAGCTGCGGGAGAACGCCGTCGACATCCCCCACTTCGGCGGCCTGCTCTCGCGCCAGCTTCTCTACGTGATCCTCAGCGTGTTCTGCGCGATCCTCGCCTTCGTCGCCGACGCGGAGAGCCCCGAGGACGACACGCTCTACGGGCACCTGCGGACCGAGTTCGACGCCCGCGTGCGCTCCTTCCTCCGCAGCTTCGAGCGGGTCCTGGGGGCGCAGGTCGCCGTGTCGGCCGTCAACGCCGCGCTCACGTTCCTTTTCCTGACCGCGATGGGCATCCCCCACCGCCACTTCCTCTCCGCCGCGGCCTTCTTCCTGGGCGTGCTGCCCGTGGTCGGGAACATCCTCTCGAACACCTTGATCTCGCTGGCCGCGCTGACCGTCTCGTTCCGGGACGCCGCGCTCTCGCTCGTGTTTCTCGTCGTGATCCACAAGATCCAGTACGTGCTCAGCGGCCGGATCATCGGCTCGACCATCCGGATCCCCATGTGGCAGACCCTCGTCGCCATCCTCGTGGGCGAGGCGGTCCTGGGCCTCTCCGGCGTCCTCCTGGCGCCCGCCGTGCTCCACTACGCGCGCCAGGAGCTCCGAGCCATCCCGGCTTCGTGAGCGGGCCGCGCGTCCTCCACGAGGACGCCCGCCTGCTCGCCGTCGACAAGCCCCCCGGCCAGACCGTCATCCCCGGCCGCGGCGAGGCGCCCGGCGCCTCCTTGATCGAGGGCCTTCGAGCCGGCGGCGGGAATTTCCTCGTCGTCCACCGCATCGACCGCGAGACGAGCGGCGTGGTCCTTTTCGCCAAGGACGCGCGCTCTCACCGCGAGCTCTGCGCCCTGTTCGAGGGGCGCTCCGTGGAGAAGGAGTACCGGGCGCTGGCGCGCGGCCGCCCGCCGCGCGAGGGCTTGGTGGAGCTCCCCCTGCGCGAGTTCGGCTCCGGCCGGACCGCCCCGCACCCCGCGGGCAAGCCCTGCGCCACGCGCTTTGAGGTCCTGGAGGAGCTCTCGGGAGCCTGCCTGCTGCGCGTGCGGCCGCTCACCGGCCGCCGGCACCAGATCCGGGCCCACCTGTGCGCCATCGGGCATCCCATCCTCGGCGACCCGCTCTACGGCCCCCGCCGGGAGGAGACGGACCCCGCCCGGACCATGCTCCACGCGGCCGCCCTGCGCTTCGCCCTCCCCGGCGAGGCCCCGCTGGAGATCTCGGCGCCGCTTCCCGGCGACTTCGAGGCCTGTCTCCGGAGACTGCGCCGGTCGAATGAACTATAATAGTCCACCTTTGAGTTCGCCGACTCTGCCCCATCGCGGGAAGGTCTTCCACTTCTTCTGGCCCGTCACCCGCTATTTCGTCACGCACGCCTCCGTCGCCCTGGCCTGGCCGCTGTTCAAGGTCCTCAACCGCACCGTGGCCCTGCGCGTGGAGAACGTGGGCGAGGACAAGAACACGGTCCTCCTGGCCAACCACCAGTCCATGATCGACGGCTTCCTGGTGGGCTCGCCGGCGTTCTTTCCCAAGTCGCTGATCAAGCCCAGCCTGTTCCCATGGTTCCCCGCGGCCTACGAGAACTTCTTCTCGCACCCCGTCCTGGCGTGGCTCTCCGACAACTGGAAGTGCATCCCGGTCAAGCCGGGCCGCAAGGATTTCGGCGTGATCCACCGCATGGAGACGTGCCTGC
>DATLOS010000221.1:0-2819 GCA_035536155.1 Elusimicrobiota bacterium | reverse complement strand
TCTTCCGCCGCCTCTTCCACTTCCTCTAGAGCCCGGAGGAGGAGGTCAGCCAGAAGGCGGCCGCGGCGATCTACTCCTCGCTCACCGACCCGGCCAAGGCGGGGAACTTCCGCGCGACCCTCGGCTCCTCCTCCCTCCGCGACGACGATCCGAACTTCTACTTCCTCCAGCGCCTGCAGGCGGCGGCCGAGCTCAACGCCCAGGACCCGGCGATCCAGCAGTGGGCGGAGAACTTCCTGATCCGCTACCTCTCCGAGGACCAGGCCGTCCGGCTCCGCTACGACGACGTGGATAAGGCGCTGACGCAGTTCATCTCCAGCATGCAGCAGTCCGACGTCGCCGCGCGCCGCGGGGCCCTCGCGGCCCGGCGCGGGTTGGCGCCGTCGAAGCTCCCGCCCATGGCGGCGGAGGGCGCCCTCGACGCGTTGGGCCAGGGCATCGCCGACCTCAAGGAAGACGGCAAGACGTCGGACGTCCTGAACCTCGTCGCGCGCGCGCAGGTCAACCGGATCGCCGCGGAGATCGTCCTCGAGGCGGCGCAGGACGAGGGCCTCAAGGCGAAGCTCATCGAGGCCGGACTGCTGACGGAGTCGAACTACGGCGGGCCCGGTTATCCCTACTACTCCGGCGGTCCGAACAGCGTCACCGCGCTCTCCGATTTCCGCGGCAAGGACCTGAAGAAGCTGGCCGAGATCGTCGCGGCCGCGAAGGCCGAGCCCAACCAGCGGCCCAGCCGCGCGGAGTTCCTGGACCGCGCCGGCCGCCTCCTCGAGCTTCTCGGGCCGGTGGCCGAGGTGGCGGGCGTGCCCGAGGGCAACACGCCCGGAGAGGCGGCGGCCCGCGAGGTGAACTCGGCCCTCAACCAGCTCAGCGGCGTCCCGGCCGTGCGCCAGGCGCTCGTGGCGGCGGGCCTGGCGCCCAACGTCGGCCCGACGGCCAGCCCCGCGGTCGCTTACCGGCTGACGTACACGGCGGAGGAGGTCGAGCGCATCCGCCTTCTCCTGGCCGACGAGGCCCAGAAGGGCCCGGCGGGCGCCTCCGGGTCCGCGACCTGGGCGCAGATCGAGCTCTACGGCGGCATCCTCGACAAGATCGAGGCCGCCCGGGACGCCAACTTCCCCGGCCAGGTGAAGACCGCGGACCAGCGGACCACCCGGGTGACCGAGGACCGCAGGCTCTTCGACGCGGTCGACGCGGCGCTCAAGGCCAAGGACGCGGAGAAGCTCGCCGCGGCGGCCAAGGACCTCGACGCCTCGCTGGCGAGCTCCTGGTGGAAGGACCTCTTCCTCATCCACATGGAGGCCGCGCGGGCGCGCCTCGCCCCGGCGAATCCGGACTACGCCGCCTGGCACCTGCGCTTCCTCGGCGAGCGCGCCGCGGGGCAGGCCTGGAACGCGGAGGGCCTCGAGGCCACCGCGCGCCGCGCGCTCAAGGACGCGCGGGGCAACGGCGCCGCCGCCGCCTGGCGAGGGGCGGCCGACATGCTCGACGCGAGCAAAGGCGCGGCGCCGCTGCGCAAGGCCGTGGCCGCCGAGCTCCAGGACGCGACGAAGGACGCCGTCCGCGACGCGATCTCCTTCTACGGCGGCGTCTCTAGCCGCGACGACTTCATCGACGCGCTCCTCGACGCCGGCGTCCTGCGCGCCCGCAATCCCCGCTCCAACTACTACGCCGGCGAGCACTTCACGGGAACGACGCGGAGCGGGACCCTGCGCGACGGGGGCTACGTCATCGCGCACCTGCGGACGCTGCGCGCGGCGATGGACAAGGCGGTGGAGGGGAAGACCCTCACCGACGATCAGAAGGCCCGCCACGCCGCCAAGCAGGCGGAGATCGACGCGATGATCCGCGCCGCGGAGAAGGCTCAGGTGCCGGACGCCTGGGCCGCCGAGCAGCGCGTGGCCGACGAGATCAACGTCCTCCTGTCCACCGACCCGCTCCCGAACTACCAGCTCTACAACATGCTGGCCCGGGCGGGCTTGGCTCCCGCGTGGACCGGCGGCCTCCGGGCCGCGACCGAGGCCGATTTCCCGAAGTCCTACACCGCGGACCAGGTGCGCGCCATCCGCGACCTCTTCGCCAAGACCTTGGCCAGCGGCCAGGACTGGGATTGGAACGGCAACCCGGTGCCCATGTCTTCCGCCCACAAGCGCTACTTCGCCGCGGGCATCGAGTTCCTCGACGCGGCCCTGCGCCGCCACTTCCCCGCCACGGCGGCGGAGGCCCCGGCGAGCTTGAGCGGAATCCTGGCGAGCGCCTCCTCCGCGACCGATCCCGCCGCGCGCGCGGCGGCCTACGCGCGGGCTCGGGCGCTGCTCGACGGCTCGGACGCGGACGCGGCCCTCGCCCGCCTGGCCGTCGCCCGGCCGGTTTTGGCCAGGGACAGCCGGTCGCTCCAGTGGATCCTCGAGTACCTCGCCGCCCGCGGCGCGGGCCCGAGCGGACGCGCCTTCTCGACCGGCTCGGCCCGCGACATTTGGGCGGAGACCGCCGGCTCCTTGGCCGACCTCGGCAAGGGCGGCGACGTCCAGTCCCTGCTCGAGGGCATGCTGGCCAAGGATGACGCGGCCAAGGCCTTCGTGCGCGACCGCTTGGCCGATCAAGCCGGGGGGATCATGGAGCGGGCCGAGGCGGCTTGGCCCTACGGCTCCGGGGCCGCGGGCCAGGAGTTCAGCTCCGCGGGGCTCAAGAAGTACGGCCGCGCCCGCGACATCTACAGCGACCGGCAGCTGGAGCGCATCGGGCAGATCATCGCCGGCCTGGAAGCCAAGACCGACTCCCAGAAGGCCGTGAAGGCGTTCGCGGAGCGGGAGATCCCG
>DATLOS010000220.1:0-5130 GCA_035536155.1 Elusimicrobiota bacterium | reverse complement strand
AGAAGACGTCGACGCCGACGAAGCCGGCCGGCAGCAAGGTCGGGGCCGCGTGGTAGAGGACGACCGCCGCGACCGCGACGGCCCGCAGGCCGTCGATGTCGGCGCGATACGTCGCGGCGCCTCGGGGCTCGCCGGTCACATGGGTATTATCGCAATTCCGGCGTCTACTTTTTGGATACCTCCCCGCCCGGCCTTTCGCTATGATCGCCGGGATGAAGGTCGACCTCATGGTGGCCGGGGTTCTGCTCCTTTTCGGCGCGCTGGGCATGCTCTCCGGCGCCATCCGCCAGCTCTCCCACGCGGTGGGGGTGCTCGCGGCCTACCTCGCGACCGGCCGGACCGCCGCCGCGCTCGCGCCGCTGCTTTCCCAGCGCCTGCAGCTGCCTTCCGCGCTGATGCACGTGATTCTCTCGAGCCTCCTTTTCCTCCTTTTCCTGGCCGCGGGAAGCGCGGCCGCGCACTTCGCGCTGATGGGCTTCTTCCAGGACCGCGAGGACGGGCGGGCCGACCGGGCCTTCGGCTTCTTGATCGGCGTGGGCAAATCGGCGGCCGTCACCTTCGCCCTGCTTTCGGCCCTCCTCTTCTTCGAGAGGCCGGGCGTCTACGGCAAGCCCGGCAGCGAGACGGAGCGCTCGCGCGTGGTGGCCTTCGTGCGCGCGCACAACCTGTTCTCCGAGCTGCGCCTGCCGGCGCTGGACGGGCTCAAGCGGGTCATGGCCCAGGCGCGGGACCGCGGCCCGGACAAGGCGCTGGCCGCCAACCCCGAGCTCAAGGCGCTGCTCGAGGATCCGCGCGTGCAGTCGATCCTGCGCGACGGGGGGCTCCAGCGCGCCCTGCGCGCCGGCCGCGAGGAGCTCATGAACGATCCGCGGGTGCGCGAGCTCCTCAACGACCCCGACGCCCTCCACCGCCTGAGCCGCCTCCAGCCGGCGGTTGCCAAGCCGTAAAAAATCCTCTACCCTGGCCCCATGGCGAGCTACCGATCGGACGAGCCGGCCTCCGCGATCACTCCCGAGCATCTCTGGGCCAACCGCCGCGAGTTCCTGAAGGCGATGGGCGTCGCCGCGGCGGCGTTGGCCGCCCCCGCCCTGGCGGGGGGCCGCGGGCCCTTCGACGTAGACGAGAAGCCGACGTCCCTCCAGGACCTGACGCACTACAACAACTTCTACGAGTTCGGCCCGGACAAGGGCGACCCCGCCGAGAACGCCGGGGCGCTCAAGACCCGCCCCTGGACCTTGTCGATCGAGGGGGAGGTCGCCAAGCCCAAGACCTACGGGATCGACGAGCTGCTTAAGGCCTTCCCGCAGGAGGAGCGGATCTACCGCTTCCGCTGCGTCGAGGCTTGGTCCGCGGTGATGCCGTGGACCGGCTTCCCGCTGGCCGCGCTTCTGAAGAAGGCCGAGCCCACCGCCAAGGCGAAGTACGCCGCCTTCACCTCGTTCTACGACGCCAAGGCGATGTCCCACGCGGCGAGCGGGATCGGCTACCCGTACGTGGAGGGCCTGCGCTTGGACGAGGCCATGCACCCCCTGGCCTTGGTGGTGACGGGGCTCTACGGCAAGCCCTTGCCCAACACGAACGGGGCGCCGGTGCGGATCGTCGTCCCGTGGAAGTACGGCTTCAAGAGCGCGAAGTGCATCGTCAAGATCCGCCTGGCCGCCGATCAGCCGCCGACGACCTGGAACCTCGCCAAGCCGGAGGAGTACGGCTTCTACTCCAACGTGAACCCCGAGGTCGATCACCCGCGCTGGAGCCAGGCCAAGGAGCGGCGCCTGGGCGAGCTCTTCCGCCGCCCGACCTTGCCCTTCAACGGCTACGGCGCTCAGGTCGCTTCCCTTTATAAAGGGATGGACCTCAAGAAGAACTATTGAAGACCTTCCTCTGGCTGGCGCTCTGCTCCGCTCCCGGGCTCGACCTCGCGTACAAGGCCAAGACCGGGCATCTGGGCGCCAACCCGGTGAGCACCCTCCTCCACGAGTGCGGCTCCTGGGCGCTGAACTTCCTCATGATCACGCTGGCGGCGCGTCCCCTGACCCGCTTGACCGGGTGGGCGTGGCCCATGCGCCGGCGGCGCATGCTCGGCCTCTTCGCGGCGTTCTACGCCACCGCCCATTTCACGGTCTACCTGGTCCTCGACCGCGAGCTCGCCTTGGGCGAGATCTCCAAGGACCTCACCAAGCGGCCCTATATCGTGATGGGATTTCTGGCCTGGCTGCTGATGGTCCCGCTCGCCGTCACGTCGACGGACGGGATGGTCCGGCGCCTCGGCCGCCGGTGGGGGAAGCTCCACCGGCTGGTCTACGCGAGCGCCCTGGCGGGGATCATCCACTTTCTCTGGCTGGTCAAGTCCGACCGGACCGAGCCGCTGACCTACCTGGCCGGCTTCGCGGCCCTCATGGGCTGGCGGCTTTGGGCGGCTCGCCGCCCGCTTGTCTATGGCTCTGTAACGAATTAGAATTATCGCCTGGATAGAATGAACAAATGATGATCCGGACCTCCGCGGTATTCTTGGCGTTCCTGCTGCTCCTGCCCGCGACCGGCGGCTGCGCCGCGCTCCCCATATCGGTCGGCCTGCCCGGGGGGGCGCCCCAGAGCGCGCCCGCGCCGGATCTTCCGCCGGACGCGGCCCCCGATCCCTCGATCATCGCCGCGCTCAACGACTTGGTCGAGACGAAGGACCGCTTCTTCGTCGACCTGACGCAGGCGGCGCCGGGCACGCCCCTGGGCGACATGCTCAAGCTGGGCTCGCCCGTGGGGTACAGGCTGCGCAACCGCTACCTGGGCCTGGGCATCCCGCTCTCCGAGGCGCTCTCGCGCAACTCCGACCCATCGTTCCAGGAGAAGCTGGTCACGGTCGCGCGCTGGGACGGCGCGCCCGAGATCCGCGCCGACGCGCTCGTCACCTTGGCGGGCATCCCCCGGGATTTGAGCCAGTTCGCCATCTACCGCGAGGCGCTCATGCACCTCGATCCGGGCGTGCGCTTCGGCGCGATCGAGGGTCTCGGGAACTGGGGCAAGCGGGAGCAGGCCGCGCCGCTCCTGACGGGGAGCGCCGACCGCGACTCGGAGCCGATCCTGCGGGTGCAGGCCGCGGCGGAGCTGGCGCGCCTGGGCGATCCCTCGGGCCTGGACCGCCTGCGCGGCTTCCTCGACAACCCGAGCTGGCTGGTCAAGGCGATGGCCGCCCGCTACCTGGGCGACCTCGGGACCGGCGCGGACTACGACCTCATGGTCACCCGCCTTCCCCGGGAGACCGCCAACGACTTCGTGACCGCCGAGATCTGCATCGCGGCCATCAAGCTCTTCCCCAAGAAACCCCAATGAGAAAACTCCTCGCGCTGGCTTTCCTGGCCCTCGCCGCCCGCCCCGCCGCGGCCGACGACGCCCCCGAGCTCGAGCCCCTCGTGGTCACCGCGCCGCGCCTCAAGGTCAAGCAGCCGGCCCTGATGGATCCCTCGATCAACGCGAACCTCCTGCGCCTTCTGCGCGACCGCGCCGACGCGCGGCCCCAGCCGCAGGACCTGCTCGACGCGTCGGTGGGGAACCTCGCGAAGCTCTCCACGGTCACGGGCTACAAGCTCAAGACGCGCTACACCGAGCTGGGCTTCTTGCTCACCGAGGGCCTGGCCGGCACGAGCGACATCGCGCTCACCTCGGAGCTCGAGCGCGTGGCGCGCCAGGGCACCAACGTCCAGACCCGCGCCGCGGCGATGGTGGCCCTGGCCTACGGCAAGGACCCGCGCTACGAGCCGCTCTTCCAGCAGGCGATGCTCGACCCCGAGGTCACGGTCCGCTTCGGCGCCCTCGAGTCCCTGCAGATCCTGGGCACGCCGGGCGCGCGCCAGCTCATCTCGCTCGCCGCCAACAGCGACTCCTCAGTCCTGGTCCGCATCTACGCCGCCGCCGCGATGTGGCGCGCGGGCGACGTCTACGGCCGCGAGCTCCTTTTGCGGCTCTACCAGGACAGCGACTGGCTCACGCGGGCCCTGGCCACGCGCTATCTGGGCGAGATGGGCGGCGCAGACGAGTATCGCCGCCTCTTCCAGCAGCTCAACACGGAGAGCAACGCGTCGGTGAAGTCCGAGCTGGTCTCGGCGCTCCTGCGCCTCCAGGGGCGCCGCTCGTGAGCCTCGCGGGTCTGAGCGCCTTCGCCGCGTCCGGCGGCGACTGGGTGATCTACGGCCTCCTGCTCTGCTCCGCGGCGGCCCTCGCGGCGATCGTGGAGCGGGCCGTCGTCCTGCTCCGCGAGGAGCGCGAGCTCGAGGAGCTGCGCGCCGCGGTCCTGCCCAGGCTCAACGACGGACTGGCCGCGGTGGAGAAGGCGGCCGAGGGCGTTCCCGGCTCCGCGGCGCGCATCCTGCGCGCGGGCCTCGCCCAGGCCGAGCACGGTCCGGCGGGGGTCGAGGACTGCCTGGTCGCCGCGGGCTTGATCGAGCGCGCGGCGCTCGAGAAGCGCCTGCTCCTTCTCGGCACGCTCGGCAACAACGCGCCCTTCGTCGGCCTCTTCGGCACCGTTCTGGGCGTGATCAAGGCCTTCCACGACCTGTCGCAGAGCTCGGCCGGCCCCGAGGTGGTGATGCGCGGCCTCTCCGAGGCGCTGGTCGCGACCGCGGTCGGCCTCTTCGTCGCCATCCCCTGCGTCGTCGGCTACAACCATTTCCAGAAGAAGGTGAAGGACATCCTCACCGCGACCGAGGCGATGGGCCGCCTGGTGCTGGCCCAGGTGCGCGCGGGCAAGCGCGCCCGGGCGTAGGGGGGCCGCGTGGCTCATCTCGCGGGCGAGGAAGGCCCGATCGCGGGCATCAACGTCACCCCGCTCGTCGACATCCTGCTCGTCGTGCTCATCGTCTTCATGGCCACCGCGCCGCTGCTGCAGCGGCGCGCCATCAAGGTGGACGTGCCCCAGGCCGCGCGCCACGAGCGCGCCGCCCTCGAGGCGCTCACCGTCGCCTTCAGCGCCACGCGGGAGATCTCGCTGGCCGGGCGGACGCTGAGCCCGGAGGCGCTGTCGGCCGAGCTCTCGCGCAAGGTCGCCGCCTCGGGCGGCGTGCAGGTGACCTTGGCGGCGGACCGGAAGATCCCGTACGGCGAGGTGGTGGGCCTCCTCGACCGCATCCGCGCCGCGGGCGT
>DATLOS010000219.1:0-6289 GCA_035536155.1 Elusimicrobiota bacterium | reverse complement strand
TGGATGTTGACCATCGCCGTGTTGGGGTCCACCGTCGGCACCGCGGCGAGCGTGAAGGCCGTCGTGTTGGCGCTCAGCGGGCCGAGGCCGGCCCCCGTGATCGCTTGGACCGCGATCCCATAGGCGGTGTTGGTCGAGAGGTTCGTCTCGGTGAAGCCGGCGCTGCCCAGCGCGGCCAGGAGCGTGCCGCTGGAGGCCGAGAACACATTGTAGCCCGTGGCGCCGTTGACGACGTTCCAGGACCAGTTGATGGACGTCGGCGAGGCCCCGGTCCCGGTGAGGCCGCTGATGTCCGCCGCGATCGTGTTCACCGCGCCGGTGGCGATGGAGACGGGGCCGTCGCCGCTCACGTTGTAGGGCGCCACCTTGATCAAGGACACGGAGTTCGTCCCCAGGCCCTGCACGATGAAGCTGGTGGACGCCAGGAGGTTCCCGTTGTTGTCGCGCGCCGGGGCGGTTCCCAGGAATACGCCGCTGGTCGCCGAGTAGACGCTGTAGCCGTCGAAGTCGTTGCCCGAGGAGGCGGTCCAGGTCCAGGTGACGGACGAGGAGCCCACCAAGGTCCCCTGCGGCACGCCCGGCTGGCCGGCGGGGCGCTTCGGGCCGACCTGGAGGACCGCCGCGTCCGAGAACTGGGCGTTGGCGGCCACGCGGACCGCGTACAGGCCGAACGGGAGCAGGCCGTCCGAGTTCGGGAGGATGACGGTGATGGAGGAGTCCTCGTTCGTCCAGGAGTTCCCTCCCGAGTAGTAGGCCAACGTGGTCACGTCGAGCACGTAGGAGCTGGCCGACTGGCCGTTCCCTCCGGAGCCGTCCAGGCGCTGGAGGTAGATGCGCGGATGATGGTAGTCGGAGTTGCCCGAGGCCGAGGCGCCGCCGGCGGCGTCGGTCACGCCCTTCAGGCGGGCGCCGCTGATGGTGAGGGCGTTGTTGCCCCCGGAGATCGCGCTGTTCTGGACCGTGCCGGTGTCGAAGGCGATGATCTGCGGCACGCGCGAGCTGGGTCCGGGCACGTCGAGGCCGTACTGGAAGGATTGGTCCTCGCTGTTGGCGAGGTAGCTCGTGCCGTCGAAGCCTCCGGCGTTGATCATGTTCCCGTCGTGGAGCAGGGCCGAGGTGTGGAAGCCGCGCTTCGCGTTCGAGCGGCCCTGGTACGTCCAGGTGGAGAACGCGGCGTCGAAGTTCTCGGTCTCGTCGATGGCCGCGCCTACGGCGGTGACGCCCCCGACGATCTCCACCTTGCCGTTGGGCAGGAGCAGCGCGGTGTGCTTGAGGCGGGGCACCAGGATGTTCCGGCCGTCCGTGGTGATCGGGAGCGCGGTCCAGGCGTTCGTCTTGGGGTTGTAGATCTCGGCCTCGCCGATCTCGCCGAAGCCGTCGTCGCCGCCCGCGACCAGCACGCGGCCGTCGGGGAGCAAGGTCGCGGTGTGGGAGTGGCGGGCGAAGTTCAAGGCGGCCGCCGGAAGCCACAGGTTCCTCGCGGGAGAGTAGATGTCGACGCTGTTGAGGACGCCGTCGGCCAGGTTGACGCCGCCGACCACGAGGACGCGGCCGTCTTGGAGGACCGTGCTGGTGTGGAGCGCCCGGGCCTTGCTCATGCTGCCGGCGCTCATCCAGCGCAGCGCGGTCGACACGTAGATCTCGGCCGAGCTCAGGTATTGGTTGTTGCCGAAGCCTCCGGTGACGAGGACGTTGCCGGTCGACATCAGGACGGCGCTATGGAAGGTGCGCGACGACGTCATGAGGCCGACGGGGCTCCAGCGCTGGCTCTCGGGGATGTAGATCTCGGCGCTGTTCAGCTCGCTGGTCGACGCGAGGGTCGCGAATCCTCCCGCCGCGAGGACGGTCCCGTTGGTCAGCAAGGTCGCGGTGTGCAGGTTTCGGGACGTGGTCATCGCGCCCGCGAACGCCCACTTCTTGGTCGCGGGATCGTAGAGCTCGGAGCTGCTCAGCACCCCGGTCGCGGTCGTGCCGCCCGCGGCCAGCGCGTGCCCGTCCTGGAGGACGGTGAGGGTATGGTTGGCGCGGGGCTGGTTCAGGCTCCCCTGGCTGCTCCAGCTCGGGTCGGTCGAGGGGACGGGCAGAGTCACGAAGCCGGTGATCGGGCTCAGGCTGGCGCAGGTCGGCGAGCCCGTGGTGCAGGTGCGGCCGCCGGACAGGATCTTGTCGCCGTTGGGCAGGAGCACGGCGGCGTGCTGGAACTGCCCGCTGACCGACGGGTCGCCGAAGGTGAAGGAGTTGGCGCTCTCGTCGTAGCGCTCCGCGTCCCCGAACGCCATGGTCTTGATCGCGACCGTGGCGATGTCGGTGGCGAAGGTCAGGTTGCTCAGGTTGACCGTGCTCGGCACGTAGAGGAGCTGCGGCGTCAAGCCGGTGATCTGGAGCCCGGACAAGCACGAGGTCGGGCTGCCCACGGTGGGCGTGGCCGGGCACTTGGTGGTCGCGGCCGGGTCGCTGGTGAGCGGGCTCGTGATCGTGCCGCTCGTGACGGCGATGTTGCCGGTCAAGTTGGCGAAGTTCAGGTTGGAGCAGCGCATCGCCGGGGTGTTGTTGATGGTGGAGATGGTGCAGTTGCCCGTGAGGCTCGCGAGGCCGCCGGTGAGCGTGATGGTGTAGCCGGTGCTGTTGGCTCCGCCGGTGAGCAGGATCGTCCCGCTCTGGATGGTCGCCTGTCCGACCAGGACGGTCCCCGCGAGGCCCTGGTACTCGGCGGCGGGAAGCGGGAACACCGCGCTCGCTCGAACGTTGCTGCGCGCGGTCTCGATGACGCGCGGAGCGTCTCCGTTGTTCGCGTCCATGGTCCCGTCGGTCCCGGAGTTGGGGTCGTTCGCGTTGGCCGCGTTCGGGAAGTGGATGTTGCTCGTGGCGATCGAGCCGGCGGTCACCGAGGTCGCCGTGTCGTCGGCGGTGATGGCGACGGTGGTGCCCAGCACCAGGCTCTGGCCGGGGGTCGCGGTGACGTTGACGGTCTCGTTCTGGATCTGCCCGCTGTTGGCGAAGGCGCCGTTGATCGAGGCCTGGGCGCTCTTGAAGTAGACGACCAGATCCGGTTCCGTGGCCGAGGCGCTGGAGAACTGCACGGTGCCCTGGATGATGTCGCCGGTGACCGGGACCGAGAGGTTGAAGGTCAGGTTGACGGTGAGATTGCCGGTCCCGGTCACGGTCCCGGTGGCCGGGGCGACCGTGGGAGCGCCGATGGTGATGATGCTGTTGTTCTGGAAGGCGAGGCTCGGCGTGAAGTAGCTGGTCGTGATGTTGCCCAAGCCGCCGTCGACCTCGAGCGGGCCGTTGGGGCCCTGGACGGCGGTATGGAACATCTTGCGCGCCTGCATGGCGGCGCCCGGGGCGATGCTGTTGGCGAAGGGGGTGTAGATCTCGGTCGTGTTGAGGAAGCCGTAGTTCTCGGCGACGTTGCGCCCGTTGTTGCCGCCGGTGATGAGCACGGTCTTGTTCGCCATCTGGGTGGAGGAGTGGTAGGCGCGCTGCGCGATGAGGGCCGGGCCGGGGCTCCACGACGTCGCCGTCGGGTCGTAGATCTCGGTGCTCACGATGTAGCCGCCGGTGGACGGGTCGTAGCCGCCGGAGACGAACACGCGGCCGGTGTGGAGCAAGGTCGCGCTGTGGCCGGCCCGCGCTCTCCCCATCGAGTTGCAGGCCGTTACGCTGCCGTTGCCTCCCGTCGGGGACGGGACGTAGATGTCGCACGAGCTTAGCGCCGCGCCGCCTACGACCGGGTTCTGCCCGCCGGCCAGCAGCACCGTCCCGTCCGCAAGCAGCGTGGCGGTGTGATTGTAGCGCGCGCTGCTGAGCGTGGCCGGGATCGAGGTGAACGTGTTCGCCCGGGGGTCGTAGAGCTCGAGAGAGTTTTTGACTGCGCCGGCGTTGTCCACCCCCCCGGCGATGAGGACCAGGCCGTTGGGCAGGAGCGTGGCCGTGTGCGAGGACCGGGCGACCGTCATGTTGGGAGACGAGTTCGTCGCGCCGGTCGCGACGTTGTAGATCTCGGTGGTGGCGACGGGCGTTCCGCCGCTGTCGATGCCGCCGGCGATGAGGACGTTGCCGTTGGGCAGCAAGGTGGCCGAGTGCGCGTAGCGCGAGGTCACGGCGCCGGCCCGCCCGGGCAACGCCGCGACGAGAGCCAAGAGCGCCAGGAACCTCGCCGCGTTTTTGCCGAAGGGCATAAATACCCGCCGATGCAAAGAAAAGCCTTCGCATCGGCGGCGATTCGTGGAGTTTATCAGCGCTGTGTTACAAAATCAATAACGATTTTTGCCGTTTTTGCGACCGGCTCACATCCTAATATAAAGGAAAGGCCCGACGCGAGGGGTCAGGGGACTTCGAGGCTCTGCTTGGGGGTGGTGACCCGCTTGCCGTCGGCGCCGGTGACGATGAAGCGATAGCCGTACGTGGTCGCCCCGTTGAGGTAGATGGTGAGCTCCCAGACTCCCTCGGAGTTCTTCGTCATCCGCTTCTTGCCGCCGGAGCGGACCAGGAAGGCGCCGGAGAGATCCACCTCCTTCGCGGAGGGGTCGTTATAGGTGAAGTCGACGGGCTTGACCCCGGGTTTCTTAGCGGGCTTCTCTGGCGCCGCACCTGCACGGGGCGCGGCTGGCGCCGCACCTGCACGGGGTGCGGCTGGCGCCGTCTCCGCATCGGGAGTCGCCCGGTGGGCGGGGACCTCGGGCGCGTTGACGGCGGGGCTGCCGACCGGGGACTTGGCCGTCTCGGAGGCCGTCTTGCCCTTCTTATGCTTGCCTTTCGGGGTCTTGGACGCCGGCTCCTCCGCCGGCGCGGCCGGCGCGGGAGGCGGCGTCTTGCCCTTCTTGTGCTTCGACTTGGGCTCCGGCGCAGCCTCTTCCAAAGGCGGCGCCGGGGCCTTCGGCGGCTCGGCCGCGGCCTTCTCCGCCGCGGGCGGGGCGGCGGGCTTTTCCCCCTCGTCCGCCGCGCGGTCGTGCTTCTTGTGCTTGGACTTGCCGGCCTTGGGCGCGGGCTCGAGCGCCGCGACCGGCAGGACGGGGCGGGCGAAGAACACGTCCCGCGCGCGCAGGACGAACGCCGCGCCGAAGCCGAGCAGGGCGAGGACGTCGATGAGGAGGAGACGGCTCCAGGTCCTGCGCGCGGACGCCGCAGCCGCGCTGGATGCGGCGCCCTGCACGGGCGCCGCGCCCGCGGGAGCGGGTGCGGGCGGCTCCTTCTGCTCCTTGTCCTTGCCCAGGCCGAAGAGATCCAGCGCCACGGCCGGATTGTACCCGATCGTTACCGGGTCTTCAACCGGCCTTGACGTATCTGTCGAGGATCGCTTCCCATCGGCCCTGGGCGCGCAGGATCGCCTCGGCGAGCTCGCGCAGGGCGCCGGAGCCGCCCGAGCGCTCGGTCACCGCGTGCGCGCGCTTCTTGAGCTCGGGCCGGGCGTTTGCCACGGCCACGGCCAGGCCCGCGCGCAGCATCGGCGGCAGGTCGGGGAGGTCGTCGCCCACGAAGCCCGCCTGCTCGGCCGGTATCCCGGTCTCGCGCAGGATGCGCTCGAAGGCCTCGGCCTTCTCGAGCGTCCCCTGCACGATGTGGCTCATGTGGAGCATCCGCGCGCGGGCCTCGAGGCCGGTCGAGCTGCGCCCGCTGATGACTCCGGTCTGGATTCCGCTGGCCGCCAGCCAGCTCAGCGCGATCCCGTCCTGGGTGTCGACGCCCTTGAGCTCGATGAGCTCCCCCTTCTCGTCCACCAGGTGATAGAGCTTGCCGTCGGTCAGGACGCCGTCGACGTCCATGAGGAGCAGGCGCAGGCGCTTGAGACGGGCGTTGAGCCCGGCGCGTCCCCTCGCGGCGGGGATCACCGCGCGCCCTGGTAGCGGGATTCGAGCGCCAACACCTTCTCGAGCCGGCGGCGGTGCCGCTCGGCGCCCGAGAACCGGGCCTTGAGCCAGGCGTCGACGACGTCTTGGGCGAGGTTGAGGCCGATCACGCGCGCGCCGAGGCAGAGCATGTTGACGTCGTCGTCCTCCACGCCTTGGCGCGCGGAGAAGGTGTCGTGGCAGAGGCCGGCGCGCACGCCGGGCACCTTGTTGGCGGCCACGCAGGCGCCGACGCCGCTGCCGCAGACCATGATGCCGCGCTCGGCCTTGCCCTCGACGACGGCGAGCGCGACTTTGTGCGCGAAGTCGGGGTAGTCGACGGCGGCCTCGGAGTCGGTCCCCAGGTCGAGGACCTCGTGGCCGCGCGACTTCAGGAAGGGGACGAGCAGGACCTTGAGAGGGTAGCCGGCATGGTCGGCGCCGAGGGCGATCTTCATTTT
>DATLOS010000218.1:0-3222 GCA_035536155.1 Elusimicrobiota bacterium | reverse complement strand
CCCGGGCGCGCTCGAGGGGCTGCCATCGAAGCGGGCGCGGCACGTGGGGCACGTGTCGCTCCGGCGGCACCACTTCGCAAGGCCGGCGCAGCCGCCGGTCGCGCCCCAATGGTAGTTGTGGCCGCACCCCAGGTGCACGCTGTTGACCGCGCCCCGCGTCACCGACTCAGAACATATGGCGCACGTCGGGTCCGCGTCCGAGCGCGTCCGGCCCTCAACATATGCCAGCATCTCTTTGTATTCGGCCGGCCCTGCTTTTTGTTCGGCGGACGGCACCTGCTCTGAGGCGGGCGGGTCTGCGGGTCCCGGCTGCGCCCTCGCAGGCTCCGGGGCGGACGGGCTCGGCGCTCCTGCGGGGCCCAGGACGGGCAGATCCGTCGAGCTCGTCCGTCCGGCCGGACCGCCGGCCAGCGCCGGCCCCTCTCGCTGTTCTGACGGGGCACGCCGCGCCCCGGGCGAAGCCTCTTCTTCCGACGCTGGAGCGCGCCTCCTGAGGTGCGAGCCGTACCAGGCCTCGTCGGGCTCGCCGACCGGGTCGGCTTGAACCCACCACGACGCCGGCTGGAGCCCATCGAAGCGCTCCAGGATTGTGTTGGCGATGTGGCGCAGCGTGGGGCCGATGGTGAAGCTCGCGGCCGGATCAGCGGCGCGCGCTCGGGCGACGGCCGCCGCGGCCCGCCCGACCTCTTCCGGGTCCATGAGGAAGACAGAACAGAGCGCATTGAGATCGAGCCGGTCGTGTGCGAGCGCTTTGTCCGCCGCGGACGCCAGGTAGTTCGCCAGGGCGGGCCGGGAGATGAGGCGCGAAGGGTCGGTGGGGATATCGCCGAGCCAAGCGGCGACGGCGGCCCGGGCCATCATGCCGAAGGCTGCGAAGCGAGGCGGCCCCGGCGCCATCAGACGCTTGATGTTCGTCTCGACCATCTCGATTTGTAGGCACAGCCGCCTCACGCACTCGGGCGCGGCGACCGCGGAAGGGCGCAAGAAGCTGCCCGCGGCCAGCTGGCCGCGGACGGTGGCCGGCAGCACTTCGAGTCTCGGCAGGCGCAGTGGGATCCCGGGCTGGAGGCTCGTGGCGTCCAGCGCCGGGAAGGCCAGAGCGTACCCGCAGCCGAAAGAGCGGCGGAGCTCGGCCTCGTAGTCGCCGTCGCGGCGCGCCGGGTCAACCGCGTTCACCCGGAAAGCGTGCGCGTGTGCGCCCCGCCGCGACATGAGCGCGGTCCGGCCGTCGTACGCGACGGCAGCCGCCGGCACGCCGAACACGTCGAGGAGCTCGGCCGCGGTCGCGAAGGGGCGCAGCGCGAAGGTCATCTGCCCTCCATCGGCCTCGAGCCGCAGACGGCCGGGCTCCAGGTAGCAGCCCACGCTCCCGGGCCCGCCCCCGATGACCGCCTCCACGGAGGCTCTCAGGCGCGCCCAGAGCGCCGCCTCGTTGATCGGCTGCCCCACGAAACAGAACATGGCTGGCGGCGGGATCCCCCCGACCTCGCCCAGCGGCCATGCCGCCGCGGCGCCAGCGACGACGACGCCTGGGAGGCCGCGGAGCGCTTCAGCTGTCCCGGGGTACGCCGCCTCGAACCGCTCGTCGTACAGTCGCTGGCCGACCGGTTGCGGCAGGGGCCACGGCCGGGGCGCGAGGGTCGGCACCGGTGGGTCGAGCGAGCCGGGCGCAGCGAAGGGCCGCGACGGCGCCGCGCTTAGCTGGTCGGCGGTCCAGGGCGGTCCGGTCCCCAGCTCCCGCGGGTCGGCGGGGAGGGGCGCCGGGTCTGCGGCCGCAGAGGCCGCGAGGTTCGTCGGCGCTGGAACGTCGGGCTCCGCCGAGGCACGCAGGGCGGGGCCCGGCGCCGAGGATGGCGGCATTGCGGGCGCCCTGAAGAGGGCGGCCTGGTACAGGCGCTCCAGGGAGGGCTCGCCGATGCGGGCCCCAAACGGTTCGAACCAGGAGGCGCGCGGTGAGTCGGGCCAAGGCGGGCTATCGTGGGAGTCGGACCATAACAGGGCCTGTTCGGGCGGGAAGGGCACCACAGCGGGCTCGGCGCGCCTGGCCGCCGCGAGCCGCCCGCGCGCGAGGCGGAGAGTGCCCTTGCGCTCCCCGCTCTCGCGGGTTAAGACCAGCGCGTCCCCGGAACCCGGATCCGCGCCGAAGATCGGGAGAGAAGGCGCGGAAGACATCGTGCGGCGCCCGCCGCTTCCAAAAGGCTAGTCGACGCCGGTGAGCGCGTGGACGGTCAGCGCCTTCTCGGCCAGCTCCGAAGCGAACAGGAGGTCGCCGTGCGCGCGGCAGTGGATCCGGATGGTGTCCGCGACCATCGAGCTGGCCAGGGGCCGCAGGTTCGCCGCCTTCACCGTGATCTGGACCGGCTCGGCCTGGGCCAGGCGCAGGCTGATCTTGTCGGAGTCCAGGAACGCTTCGGAGACGGAGATGCCGGACGAGGCCGACGAGAACCGGAGCGGCAGGCCCGGCGCCGCGTCGATCGTGAGCTGCGCGCTGAAGTTCAGCGCGTCCGTGACCACCTTCTTGAAGCTCTTGGCGTCCAGCGCGAACGACAGAGGGTAGTGCTCGGTGAGCTTCGCCTCGGGGAGGGCGACCTGGCCGAGCGCCGCCATCAGCTCCTCGTCGGGGCCGAAGTCCGACAGGTGGATGAGGAAGAGCTTCTGCGAGCCGCTCACGATGTTGTGGAGCATGAGGTTCAGGTTGTCGCGATCGTCCCGCGACTGGTAGAGCGTGAGCTTGTGGTAGGACTTGTCGATCGCGGCGAACACCTTCTCCGCGGTCTCGCGGTTGAGGTGCAGGTCGAACTCCTCCTCGCAGTAGAACCAGTGGGAGTGCTCGGCCGGGGCCGAGCCGACGATCCGCGACTTCCGCGACATGTCCCGCGCGAGGAAGTAGAGGCCGCCCCGCGTGCAGCGGATGTAGATCTCCCGGACCTTCAGGTTCTTGAAGTAGGTGAACAGGGTCTTCAGGCACAGGGGGTCGCCGAACACGACCTCCAGGCGGTTGTCGGCGACCCGCGGGGCTTCGACCCGCCCCACCTTCTCGATCGGCGCCACCTGCGGGCGGCTCGGCGGGCGGCCGGGCCCGCGGCGGTCGGCCGCGGGGGTCTTGGCCGGCCTCGGCGAGCGCCCGCCCGCGCGCTTCAGCTCGGGCGGCGGGGAGCTCGGGCTCCCGGGCGGTGCGAGGCTTCGTGGGCCCGCGGACGGCGGAGCGCCGGGGCGGCCCAC
>DATLOS010000217.1:0-3216 GCA_035536155.1 Elusimicrobiota bacterium | reverse complement strand
GAGGGCGAGAAGCTCTCCAGCGGCGGCACCTCGAGCGGCCTGATGAGCTTCCTCGAGATCTACGACAAGTCCGCCGGCGCCATCAAGTCGGGCGGCACCACGCGCCGCGCCGCCAAGATGGTCTGCCTCGACATGGAGCATCCCGACATCGAGCGCTTCATCGACTGGAAGATGAAGGAGGAGGACAAGGCCCGCGTCCTCATCGAGCACGGCGGCCTCCCCGCCGACTTCAACGGCGAGGCCTACCACACGGTCAGCGGCCAGAACTCCAACAACTCCGTCCGCGTCACCGACGAGTTCATGAAGGCCGTCGAGACCGACGGCACCTACGACACCAAGTTCCGCAGCGGCGGCAAGGTCGCCAAGACCTACCAGGCCCGCGACCTCTGGAACAAGATCGCCGTCGCCGCCTGGAAATGCGCCGACCCCGGCCTCCAGTACGACACCACGATCAACAAGTGGCACACCTGCCCCAACACGGACAAGATCCACGCGTCGAACCCCTGCAGCGAGTACATGTTCCTCGACGACACGGCCTGCAACCTGGCGTCGCTGAACCTGACGAAGTTCCTCTCGCCCGAGGGCATGTTCGACATCGCCCGCTACCGCCACGCGGCGGAGGTCTTCACGAGCGCCCAGGAGATCGCGGTCGAGTTCGCGAGCTACCCCAACCAGCAGATCGCCCAGAACTCCCACGACTACCGTCCGCTGGGCCTGGGCTACGCGAACCTGGGCACGCTCCTGATGCTGCTCGGCATCCCCTACGACAGCGACCGCGGCCGCGGCATCGCCGGCGCCCTCACCGCGATCCTCACGGGCCGCGCGTACCGCCAGAGCGCCGAGATCGCCCGCTCCAAGGGCCCCTTCAACGGCTACGAGAAGAACAGGGAACCCTTCCTCAAGGTCATGCGGATGCACCGCGACGCCGCCTACCAGATCAAGGGCGAGGACTGCCCCCAGAACCTCCTCAAGGCCGCGCGCGAGGACTGGGACGACGTGGTCGCCCTCGGCGAGGTCCACGGCTTCCGCAACGCCCAGGCCACCGTGCTGGCCCCGACGGGCACCATCGGCCTGCTCATGGACTGCGACACCACGGGCGTCGAGCCCGATTTCGCGCTGGTGAAGTTCAAGAAGCTGGCGGGCGGCGGGTACTTCAAGATCGTCAACGAGTCGGTGCCGGAAGCCCTGCGCCGCCTCGGCTATACCAAGGAGCAGGCCCAGGAGATCGTCGCTTACGTCGTCGGCACCAACACGCTCAAGAGCGCCGCATCGCCTGTCAACGACCGGGCCCTGGCGGAGAGGGGGCTCACCGCGGAGGAGATCGCGCGCGTCGAAGCGCAGCTCCCCAAGGTGTTCGAGCTCCGGCACGCGTTCAACTCGTTCAACGTCGGCGACGCGTGCCTGAAGCGGCTCGGCCTGAAGGCGGAGGACGACCTCCTCGCCAAACTCGGCTTCACGGACGCCGAGGTCGATACGGCCAACGACGTCCTCTGCGGCCGGATGACCGTCGAGGGCGCCCCGCACCTCAAGGAGGAGCACCTCGCGATCTTCGACTGCGCCAACAAGTGCGGCAAGATCGGCCAGCGCTTCATCCACTGGATGGGCCACATCAAGATGATGGGCGCCACCCAGCCCTTCCTCTCGGGCGCGATCTCCAAGACGATCAACATGCCCGCCGAGACCACGGTCGAGGAGATCAAGGAAGCCTACTGGCAGTCCTGGAAGGTGGGCCTGAAGGCGGTCGCGCTCTACCGCGACGGCTGCAAGGCCTCCCAGCCCCTGTCCTCCAAGGCCGACAAGAAGAAGGCCGCGGCCCCCACGGAAGCCGACTTCGAGGCCGAGGTCCAGAAGCGCGTCGCCGCCGAGCTCGCGCGCCTCGCCGCCGAGAAGAGCCAGAACCTCATGCAGGGCCAGCTGCTGCCCACGACCGTCGCCTCCCCGGTGAGCCCGACGGCCGCCAGCCAGAGCCCCAAGCGCTTCCGCCTCCCGCGCAAGCGCAGCGGCTTCACCCAGGAAGCCCGCATCGCCGGCCAGAAGGTGTACCTCCGCACCGGCGAGTACGAGGACGGCACGCTGGGCGAGATCTTCGTCGACCTGGCCAAGGAAGGCGCGGCCTTCCGCTCGATGATGAACTGCTTCGCGATCTCCGTGTCGCTCGGCCTCCAGTACGGCGTCCCGCTCAAGGAGTTCATCGACGTCTTCACCTTCTCGCGCTTCGAGCCCCAGGGCCCGGTCGACCACCCGAACATCAAGATGTGCACGTCGATCGTGGACTACCTCTTCCGCGTGCTGGCCCTCGAGTACCAGGGCCAGACCGAGTTCGCGCAGGTGAAGCCCGCCGACGGCGAGACCCGTCACCGCCGCGTGACGGACTTCATCCGGAAGTCGGAGTCGGCGCAGGCCGCCGCCGCGGCGGCCGCGGCTCCCGCCCCCGCGGCGGAAACCCAGGCGCCCGCGACCCAGGCCTCCGCGGCCCCCGTCCAGGTGAACATCGTCAACGTCACGGGCGGCTCCGAATCCAGCGCGCTCTCGGAGCACCTGGGCAAGATGATGGGCGACGCGCCCTTCTGCAACCTCTGCGGCCACACGACGGTCCGCAACGGCGTCTGCTACAAGTGCCTCAACTGCGGCAACACGCTGGGCTGCTCATAAGGAGCAGGGCCCATAGGTAGGAGAGCTCCAAGCCGCCTGCTTCCCGCGAGGGGAGCAGGCGGTTTTTCTTTTTCCCGCGAGGGCATTGCGATACAACTGCGGCGATGAAGCGAAGCCCGCTCCTCCTGCTCCTGGCCCTGTCCGGCTGCGCCCACACCTCCACCGCCGACGAGGTCGAACCCTACTTCCTCACCGTGGAGCACGGGAACGCCGCCGAGGCCATGGCCGCCGGCGAGAAGCTCGCCGCCGCCTACGACGACGCCCATCTCCCCCGCCTCGAGAAGACCCTCGACGCCCGGCCCGTCCGCGCCCTCCAGCTGATCGGCGACCTCTCGACCGACGGCAGCGCGAAGCTCTACCTCAGCCGCCTCCCCTATCTCCTCGAATCGAAGGACGCCGAGACCGCCCGCATGGCCGCCGTCGTCGCCGGTCTCCGCCGCCTCAAGCCCGCCACCGCCACCCTGCTCCACCACCCCGAGGAGCCCGCCGTCGTCCGCGCCCTGGGCCGCATCTGGGAGCAGGACCTGGACTCGCACCCGCTCCCGCGCGAAGAGGAGATCGACC
>DATLOS010000216.1:0-14161 GCA_035536155.1 Elusimicrobiota bacterium | reverse complement strand
GCGGAGGCTCCCGGCTCGCGCGCTCTCCGGCGCGGGTCACCTTGTGGGACCTCTGCGTGGCGCTCGAGGAGGAGCACCTCTTCGCCGTGCACCGCAACGCGGAGAACCCGCTCTGCCCGGTGAGCTGCCGGATGAAGCGGGCGCTGGCCGCGGTCTTCGCGGACGTGGAGCGGGCCGCGCGGCGGCGCCTCGCGGCGGTCACCATCGCCGAGCTCCTGGAGGACTGCGCGCCATGAAAACCGAAGAACTGACGGATGCCGAGCTTTTGGACGCATACTCCCGGACCGTGGCGGGAGCGGCGGAGCGCGTGAGCGCCTCCGTCGTGCACGTCGGGGTGGGCCGCGGAAGCGGCTCCGGCTTCATCTTCACCGGCAACGGCTACATCCTCACCAACAGCCACGTGGTCCACGGCGCGCCCCGCGTCGAGGCCGTCCTGGCCGACGGGCGGCGCCTGGAGGCGGAGGCGGTGGGCGACGACCCCCATACCGACCTGGCCGTGATCCGGGTGCGCGCCGACGGCCTGCCCGCGGCGGTCCTGGGCGACTCCAAGTCGCTGCGGCCGGGACAGCTCGCCGTCGCCATCGGGAGCCCGCTCGGCTTCCAGACCACGGTGACCGCCGGCGTGGTGAGCGCGCTGGGCCGGTCGCTGCGCTCCCAGTCCGGACGCCAGATCGACGGCGTCATCCAGACCGACGCCGCGCTCAACCCCGGCAACTCGGGCGGCCCGCTGGTCGACTCCCGGGGCCGGGTGATCGGGGTCAACACGGCCATCATCGCGGCGGCGCAGGGGATCTGCTTCGCCATCCCGGTCAACACCGCCAAGTTCGTGGCCGGGGAGCTCATCCGCGAGGGCCGCATCCGCCGCGCCCGGCTGGGGATCGCGGGCCAGGACGTGCGCCTGCACCCGCGGGCCGCGCGGGAGCTGGGCCTGGAGGGCGAAGGCGCCGTCCTGGTCACCGGCCTGGAGAGCGGCGGCCCCGCGGAACGCGCGGGCGTCGAGCAAGGCGACGCGGTGATCGGCTTCCAGGGCGAGCCGGTCTCGGGGGCCGACGACCTGCACCGGGCCCTGACCGCGGAGCGGGTGGGCGAGCGCTGCTCCCTCGAGGTCCTGCGCGGGCGAAATCGCCTGCGGTTGAGCGTCGTCCCCGCCGAGGGATAAAAAACGAGGGGCCCCTCGCGGGACCCCTCATCGCGGCGGATAGGGAGGACGGCCTACTGGCCCATCGCCTTGTTGATGGCGCCGTCCATCTTGCCGGCGGCGTCGTCGACCGCCTTGTTGGCCTTCTGCTGGCCCTGGGCGGCCTTGTCGAGCGCGGCCTTGCGCGCCTTCGCCTTGCGCTGCTCCAGCGTCTCGCCCTGGGCCATCTTCGCCTTGATCGCCTGTTTCTTGGCGTCGGCGGCCTTTGCGGCGTTCTGCTTGGTCCGCTGGCCCGCCTGCACGGCGTTGTCCCGGACGCCCTTCGCCGCCGCGGCCCCGTCGTTGGCCGCCTGAGTCCCGGTCGCGATGGCGTCGCGCTTGATATTCTGCACGTCATCGGAGAGCGACGGCATCTGCGCCGCCTTGTCCTCCGCCCGAACCCGGCCCGCGAACGCGAACGCGCACGCCAAGGCCACGACCACGGTCTTCGTCGTCATGATGAGCTCCTCCTGTGAGGAGGAAATTATAGCGTTATTGCTCCTGCTTGAGGCCCTCGGCCACGCTCGCCTGCTCGCGCTGGATCGCGGCCTCCGCCTTCTGGCGGGCCTCCTCAGCTTTCCGGACGTCGTCCTTGAGCGCCGCGGCCTGATGAGCGGGCGCGGTGTCGCCGGAGCGCATGCCGTCCAAGGTCGCCTGAATCTTCTTGCAGCCGGCCGCCGCCGCAACCGCCAGGATCATCGCCAATAGTGTCCTCATGGGCATTATGTAGCCCCGGCGCGCGCGCCGCGCAAGCATGTAGTAGAATCCGACGATTTTGGCCATGGACCTCTTTGTCGTCGCCGGCAGGATCAACCGCCGCCTGGAGGCGCAGCCCCGAGCCGTGCCGCTGCTCTTGGCCGGCGTTCTGCTCCTGGTCGTCTTCGCCCTCGACTACGTCACGACCAACCAGATCCACTTCACCTTCTTCTACCTCGTGCCGGTTTTCATCTCCAGCTGGTACCTGGGCCTGGGGGCGGGCCTGACGGCGGCCGCGCTGAGCACCGTGTCCTGGTACGCCGCCGACAGCCTCAACCAGGGGGCTCTCGCGTCCCTGTGGAACCTGGGCGTCGTCTTCGGCATCTTCGCGGCGAACGCCTTCAGCGCCGCCAAGCTCAAGCGCGACAAGCTCCTCCAGCGGGAGGCCTCCGCGCAGCTGCGCGCGGCCCGGGCCCGCATCGCGGAGCTCGAAGCGGAGTCGCGGGCGCGGGAGCGCCGGGAGACGAAGCCATGAGCGCTCGAGCCTTCCTCGCCGCCTCGCTCCTGGGCCTTCCCGCCCTCGCGCGGGCCCAGTACCCCTCGCTGCGCTCCGCCGACACCCGCACCGCCACGCCGGAGAACGTGATGGGGGCGCGCAAGGAGTGGGGCGCCGACCTGAGCTACGGCGGCAGCTTCAACCGCGGCAACGTCGACACCAACTTCATCTCCAGCGGCTTCGACCTCTTCAAGGCCTTCGGCCAGGACACCGGGTACCTCAACGGCTCCCTCATCTACAACACCTTCAACCACGTGCGCGTGCTCAATCAAGGCTCGGTGACCGCGCGCTACGACCACCCCGTCTCCGGCCCCTGGAAGGTCTTCGTCTTCAACACCAACGCCTACAACGAGTTCATCCAGCTCGACTACCGCGAGACCGTCGGCGCGGGCCCCTGGTACGACCTCGCTCTAGGTCCGACCAAGCACGGCCTGAGCCTCGCCCTGTATCAGGAGCACGAGCGCTTCAAGGGCGGCGTCTACCAGGACAACGTCCGCGTCTCCTTCCGGGACGTCTCCCTCTTCCCCATCTCCGACGTGGCGAGCCTGCGCACCGACTTCTTCTACGCCCCGCGCGTGGACCGCTTCGCGGACAACCACATCTTCTTCCAGGCGGACTTCGAGAGCCTCTTCTACAAGAAGCTCCTGGGCCTCAAGCTCTCCTTCATCGACGAGTACGACAGCCGCCCCCGGCCCCGCATCAAGCGAAACGACACCATCTGGCTGACCTCCCTGGCCGTGCACCTGGGCAAATGAGCGCCGCCGCCGGCCTCATCGCCGCGCTCGTCGGCGCCTGGCTCCTCGGCGCCGTCGCCGAGCGCCTCCGCCTTCCCCGCGTCCTGGGCGAGCTCGCGGCCGGCGTCCTCATCGGCCTGGCCCCGTCCGGCTTCCTGAAGACCGACGGGGCCCTGCCGCTTCTCGCCGAGCTGGGCGTGCTGATCCTCCTGTTCGAGACCGGCCTCAAGAGCGATCTCTCGCATCTGCGCAGATCCGCGCGGGATTCCTTCGCCGTCGCCTGCGCCGGAGTGGCGGCCCCCTTTCTGCTGGGCTGGGGAGCGATGCGCGCCCTGGGATACCCGGGCCCGAGCGCCGTCTTCGTCGGCGCCGCCATGACCGCGACCAGCGTGGGCATCACCGCCCGCGTCCTCTTCGACCTCGGGCGGCTGGACGCGCCCGAGTCCCGGATCATCCTGGGCGCGGCCGTGATCGACGACGTCCTGGGGTTGGGGATCCTCGCCTGGCTCCAGGCCGCCGCGTCGTCCGGCGCCGTGTCCTGGGGCCCGACGGCGCGCAGCGCCTTGATCGTCGCCGCCTTCGCCGCGGGAGCCTTGGTCGCCCGGACGCCCGGGCGCGCCCGCGCGGAAAGGGCGCTCAAGCCCGCCGCCGCGCTCCTCGTCCCCCTCTTCTTCGTCTCGGTGGGCGCCCAGGTCCGCCTGGGCGCCTGCGATCCCGCCCTCCTCGTCCTCCTGTCGGCGCTGGCCGCGGCGGGCAAGCTCGCGAGCGGCTGGGCGGCGCGGGAGCGGCGGGTGAATCGTTGGGCCGTAGGCGCCGGCATGATCCCGCGCGGCGAGGTCGGCCTCGTCTTCGCCCAGGTCGGCCTCGCCTCGGGCGCGATCGGCCCGCCGCTGTACTCCGCGGTGGTCGGCATGGTAGTCTTGACCACGTTCGCCGCGCCGATCCTTTTGAAGCGCGTTTTCCGTTAAGGAGGACTCATGCCCACGACCAAGGCCTACGCCGCGATGAGCCCCAGCACGCCCCTCGTCTACCACCCCATCGAGCGGCGCGACGTAGGAGAGAAGGACGTGCGCATCGACGTCGCCTTCTGCGGCATCTGCCATACCGACATCCACCAGACCCGCGACGAGTGGGGCGCGGGGACCTTCCCCATGGTCCCGGGCCACGAGATCGTGGGCACGATCTCGAAGGTCGGCAAGAAGGTCCGCGGCTTCAAGGTCGGCGACGCCGCCGGCGTGGGCTGCATGGTCGGCTCCTGCGGGAAGTGCCCGGAGTGCCGCCGCGGCCTCGAGCAGCACTGCCGCGTCCACACCTCCTTCACCTACAACAACACCGAGCAGGACGGGAAGACGCCGACCCAGGGCGGCTACTCCGCCTCGATCGTGGTGGACGAGTCCTTCGCCTTGAAGATCGCGCCCAAGCAGCCCTTGGAGCGCGTGGCGCCGCTCCTGTGCGCCGGGATCACCACCTATTCCCCCCTCAAGCGCTTCAAGATCGGAAAGGGCAAGCGCCTGGGCGTCCTCGGCCTGGGCGGCCTGGGGCACATGGCGGTCAAGCTGGGCGCCGCGATGGGGGCAGAGGTCACGGTCTTGAGCACCTCCCCCTCCAAGGCCCGGGACGCGAAGCGCCTCGGCGCCCACGAGTTCGTCCTCACCTCGGACGCGGCCGCCGCGGCCCGCCTCGAGGGCCGCTTGGACGCGATCATCGACACCGTCTCCGCCGACCACGACCTGGCCGGGCCGCTCTCCTGGCTCGCCTTCGAGGGGACCTTGATCATGGTCGGCGTGCCGCCCAAGCCCCTGGCCGTGCCGGCCATGCCCCTCATCGCGGGCCGGCGCGCGGTCGCGGGCTCGGTGATCGGCGGCATCGCCGAGACCCAGGAGATGCTCGACTTCTGCGCCAAGAAGAAAGTCCTGGCCGACGTCGAGGTCTGCCGCATCCAGGACGTCAACGCGGCCTACGCGCGCATGCTCAAGAACGACGTGCGCTACCGCTTCTCCATCGACCTGAGCTCGCTGTAGAGCGGGCTCAGTAGGTGTTCCAGGTCTTGCCCTTCAGGTCGGTGTGGGTGCAGTCCACCCACAGCGTGCCGAACGCCTTGCTGTCGGGATCGTTGTCGTAGCCCCAGCGCGAGGTGTCGCCGTGGCCCGCGTAGGAGAAGCCGGCCTGCCCCGCGTGGTGCGTGGGCGGATCGGCCAAGGGTATGCTCTTGAGATAGCGCGCGTGCACGGTGAGCGACATGGCGTCGGTCGGGTACTGCCCTTCCATGTCGGCGTAGTACATGCTCAGCGCGGAGCGCAGGGCGCCCAGGTTTCCCTCCAGCGCCCCCTCATGGGCCAGGCGCAGGAGGTCCTTGTAGCGCGCCGCGGCCACGCCCAGGAGTATCGCGAGGACGGCGATCACGATGGCCAGCTCCAACACCGTGAAGCCGTCGCGTAAGCGCCGAAGGGGCACGCCCAACGTTAGCATTTTCCCGAAAAGGCCGGCCTCCCGCCCGTCGGGAAGGGGGGCCTTTTTTTGAGCTCTTTTTGGGCTTGCACGGGGACGATTCTGGGGTATAATGACTATGCCGTCCGTGTCCGTCGTTCGATTCGGCGCGCGAAAAGTCTCAATACGAGAGGAATTCGTCACACATGCCTACGGGAAAAGTGAAGTGGTTTAACGACCAGAAGGGCTTCGGGTTCATCACGCCGGACGATGGTTCCAAGGACTTGTTCGTCCACCACACCGCCATCCTCGGCGAGGGCTTCAAGAGCCTCGCGGAGAACCAGGCCGTGGAGTTCACGGTCCAGCAGTCCGAGAAGGGCCCGCGCGCCGCGAACGTAAAGAAGCTCTAAACGGCACGTAGACGAAAACGCGCGCCTCTGAACAAGGGGCGCGCGTTTTATTTTTGCTGGAAAATGCGGCTTTTTTTAGGCGGAAGCCGGCTTGGCGGCGTAGGCGAGCTGGAAGACGCAGCGCAGCTGGCAGCCGCACTGGTCGGGCAGGCCAGCGTACAAAGTCTGGGCGCAGGCGCCGGCCGCGGAGGTCTCGGGCAAGGTCGCCTCGACCGCCTGGCGGACCTTCTCGGAGAGGTCGAAGGTCCCCACCCCGCAGCGGCCCATGCAGTTGAGGGTGAGCTCGCAGGCGTCTTCCGGACCCCAAGAGAGGCTGCGCTCCTCCAAAGGATGGCCCTGGTTGTCCAGGAAGCTGATCTTGACGCTGAGCCGGCTCACGGTGGGAAAGCGCTCGGCCAAGGTGCCGGAGGACGCGGAGCGCCTCTGATTGCGCTGGACCTTCTCCTCGTTCTTGCTGGGACCGTCGTTGCGCCGCCGCTTCTTGAAGTAGCCTGCCATTTCGAAAGCATACCATTTCTGCTTCGAAGCGTTTTATAATCGACGAGTGGATTGCCGACCCGGCTGCGGCGCCTGCTGCGTCGCCCCGTCGATCTCGAGCCCTCTGCCCGGGATGCCGGGCGGCAAGCCCGCGGGCGTGCGCTGCGTGAACCTCACCCCGGCGGGCATGTGCGCGATCTGGGGCACGCCGGACTATCCCCCCGTCTGCCGCGGCTTCCGCGCCCAGCGCTGGGTCTGCGGCGAGACGCGCGAGGAGGCCTTGGCGCTCCTCGCGGACCTCGAACGGCGGACGAAGCCCTAGCTCGCCGGCCGAAGGGGAGCCTGGTCCAGGTCCTTGAGCAGCGCCAAGGTCAGGTGGTAGGCGTTGACGTAGTGGCCGAGTACAAAGGCGGCGATGGTGTCGCGGGCGCTGTGCAGGATGTCCCAGATCACCGCGTCCGAGGCGCCGAAGAGGGTCATGCCCGGGACGCCCGCGCGCCGGAAGGTCGAGGAGTCGCTGTCGCCGCCGTCGAGGAAAGCCTCCTCGAGGGCCCGGTTTTCCCGCCGGGCCACCGCCAGGACGCGGTCCAGGAGCGGCCGGTCGGAGTTGTTCTTCCAGGAGAAAGTCCCGTCCACGGCCAAGGTGTCGAGGTTGACCATGGACTCGATGCGGGCGAGCTCCTCGGGGCTCAGGGACTCGACGTACTTCTTCGAGCCGAGGAGCCCCTCCTCCTCGCGGGCGAAGGCCACGAAGACCCAGGTCGCCTCGGTGTCCAGGTCGCGCATCGCCTGGTAGAGGTTCACCACCATGGTGGCCCCGGTCCAGTTGTCGATGGTGCCGTGGCCCGCCGAGACCTTGTCGTGGTGGCCGCCGACCACGTTCACGCGATTCGTGCGCCCTTTCTTGACCACCAGGATGTTGTGGCGGCCGCGCCCCGCGTCCTGCAGGACGATCTCCTCGGGCTTGGCCCCCGCCCGCTGGAAGAGCTCCACGATGACGCGCTCGCGCTCGGGGTTGGTCAAAGGCGAGAGCGCGACGGAGTCCTGGAGCTCCTGGTCTCCGGGGACCGCCTCCGGCCGCGCGTCCGCCGGCCGGGAGAAGACCGCGGCCCCGCCCCGCCCGGCGGAGAAGCTCCGCTCGGCCAGGCCGACGAACTCCTCCGGAGAAAGCCGCGCCCGGGGCGCGGCCGCGGGCGCTTCCCCCCCGTCGAAAAGGGCGTCCAGGCGGCCCGCGGAGGGACGGGCATGGGCGTCGGCGGCCAGGTCCCGCGCCAATTGGGCGAGCGGCGCGCCCGAAGGTCCCAGGGCCTCGAAGCGCTCGGCCAAGCGCGCGGCCTCGGCCTCGGGACGAGCCTTGAGCCAGGTCAGGGCATGCGCGCGCTCGGCGGGATCGCCCAGGGCAGCCGCGACGAAGCGGGCCGCCTGCGCCTCGAGCGGCGCGGGCGCGAGGGGGCTCTCGGCGTCGAGCGCGGCGCGGGAGAGGTGCTCCGCCGCGTCGGCCGCGAGCGGCGCGGCGCCCTCCAAGCCCAGGCTCCCGGCCGCCGCCGAAAGATGCGCGTCGGCGGCCTGAAGGAAAACGGAGGCGGCGGCCGAGGGCCCCGCGAGGCCCTCCGCGGGGGCGAAGCGCAGGCGCACCGGCCCGGACGCGGCGAGGGCCTGGCACGGCAGCGACAGGGATAGGACGACGGCAAAAAGCCGGGTGGTCATGGAGAGATCGTAGCCAAAAGCGAACGCCCCGGACCTGGGCCGAGCGGCCCATCTCCGCATGCCCCAAAGCCCCTCAACAGTGCCAGGCTTTTGTTTTAAAGTATCTGGATGGCCGCCTTAGTCCCCCTCCTCTCGTCCTTTCTCGCCCTCGGCGCGCGAGCCCAGAGCCCCGAGTCCCTGCGCGCGAGCGCAGAGCGCTCCTTCGCCGCGGCCGCCGCGGCCCCCGTGGCCGCCGCCCAGCAGGGCGCGGCGCCCCCACCCGCCGGCCCCGGCCTGGCGCCCGCTCCCCGGCCGGCCGACGGCCCGGAGGCCGCCTTGGAGCTGGAGCGCGGCTACCGGGGCAAGAAGAACCCCGACTACAAGCCCTGCGAGCACGGCGACAAGCCCCACGCCCCCGTGCGGCGCAAGCGCGAGGAGGAGGCCTATCCCGACGCCAAGCCCGTGCCCTTCGCCGGCCTGCGCAACATCGCGCCCATGAGCCCGGAGCTCTGGCGCGCCGCGGATCTGGAGAAGGATTTCGCCAAGAACAAGGGCGAGGGGCAGGAGGCGATCCTCATCATCGTCAAGACGGAGCTCTGCCGCCTGAACGAGCACCGGGTCTGCGCCGCCGCCACCGCGGTATTGGAGAAGCGGGCCACCCCCGCCCTGGCCAAGTTCAAGATCTACGGGGCCTGGATCAAGGCCAACCCCGCCAACGACACGGCGGCCCTGCGGCGCTGGGAAGAGGACGTGGCGGAGACCTACCAGTTCCGCCAAGGCCCGGGAGCCAACCTCATCGTGCTCGTGCCCGGCGTGGGCCGGCCCTTCATGAGCAGCGCCCAGGAGCTGGGGCTGACGGTCGACGAGCTGGAGACGAACAAGGGCCAGGCGCCCAAGCTGGAGCGCTTCCTCAACGAGGCCTTGGAAGCCGGCCGGCGGCTGCGCCGCTAGTCCCTATAGAAATGGCAAGTGTAGCCGCCGGGATTCTTCTTCAGGTACTTCTGGTGGTAATCCTCGGCGGGATAGTACTTGGCGGCGGGCACGATCTCGGTGACGACAGGGCACTTCCACTTGCCGGAGGCGGCCACCTGCGCTTTCACCATCTCGGCCGTCTTCCGTTGAGCCTCGGAATGGTAGAAGATCGCGGAGCGGTACTGCGTGCCGACGTCGTTGCCCTGCCGGTTCGGGAGCGTGGGATCGTGCAGGCGGAAGAAGTGGTCGAGGATGGTCTCGAAGGAGACCTTGGCCGGATCGAAGACGATCTGGACGGCCTCGGCGTGGCCGGTGTCCCCCTTCTTGACCTGGGGATAGAGCGGGTTCTCGAGCGTGCCGCCGGTGTAGCCCACCGAGGTCTCGAGGACGCCGGGGATGGCGGCCATGAGCTCCTCCACGCCCCAGAAGCAGCCTCCGGCCAAGGTCGCGGTCTCTTTTCCCATGGTATCCTCCGACGGAGATTCTACAAAATACGCGCCCGCCCGGCGGAGGGCCCAGATTCCCTTGGGACCGTCGTCCGGCCCCGGGGTGCCCTACGGCCCAGGGCGAGACGCGCTCGCGCGCGCATACTTCGAGCATGAGCCCAGCGCGCCCCATCGCGGCCCTTTGCACGGTCCTTCTCGCCGCCGCCCCGGCGCTCGCGCTAGGCTTGCGCATGCAGATCACCGCGCCGGCCGCCCAGCCGTACCTGGCCGCCGCGCGCAGCCCCGAGCTGCGCGCGACCTTCGCCGGGCTCCCCGAGTTCGACGGCGTGGCCGAATACCTCGCCTTCTCGCACGGCCTCCCCGCCGAGCTCGAGCCCAAGCTCGACGCGGCCGCCCAGCGCTTCCTCACCCACAACGCCTTCTTCTTCGAGGCCCTGAGCGAGCAGGGCGTGCGCCCGACCAGCATCGACCCGCGCGAGGCCTCGTCCGACCGGGAGGCGTACGGGGACGAGATCATCCGCTTCCGCCAGCGCTTCGAGGCGGCCGCGGGCCGCGCCAAGGAGACCGCCCGAAACCGCGCCGAGAGAGCCTTCAACGACGCGCTGCTGGGCGCCAAGCGGGACTTGGCCGCGAGCGAGCCCCTCAGCGCCCGCACCCGGGCGCCCGAGCCGGCCGACTTGGACGCCCGGGCCATGGAGATCGAGACGCTGCTCAACTTCCACGCCGGCTATCTTCCCAACGTCGCCCAGGACATGGGCCGCTCGATGATCGAGCGCCTCGAGGCGCGGGCGCTCCGCCTCCAGACCCACCGCGGGCGGCCCACCACGACGATGGGCGAGCTGGGCCGGAAGATGGCCGAGGCCCTCGGCCGCCTGGGCCTCGCCTCCGCCGGCGAGGCGGCGGAGATCGCCGAGCCCGATCACGAACCTGGAACCCCCAAGGAGGCCGCGTCCGAGCGGCCTTTCCTGCGGGTGACGAGCGAGCCGGAATTCCTGGCCCAGTTGGCGGCCGCCCACCATGACGAGGATCTGCCGCCCGCGGACCTGCTCATCGCCGCGGCCCCCCCCGCGCCCGCGCGCGCGGCCAACGCGCCCTCGAAAGACGGCTATGCCTCGAGCTTCCAGCGCGCGCGCGCGACCTTCTGGATCGAGACCCTCGAGAGCGTCGGCGTGCGCCGATTCCGCGGCTTCGTCAACCGCCACCGGCGCTGGCTGGGCTGGCTCAACCCGCACGGGCCGTGGCGCCTGTCCGAGTATCCCGCCGGCGGCACGCGCGCCCAGCGGCTCAAGGCCTTCATCCAGGACACTCGCCGGCGCGAGCGCCTGCTGGCGGCCTCCTTTATAATCAGCCTGTTTCTGATCGGCGCCGGCTCCGGCGGCCCGCTGGCCTTCGTCTTCTGGAGCGCCCTCAACGCCGCCCTCAACCTCTATCCCGCCCTTCTCCAGCGCTATAACCGGGCTCTGGCGCAGCGCGCCCTCGGCTCGGTCGGCCCGAAGGCCACGCGCGCCGGCATCTCCTTGGAGCTCTCCGATCTCCTCGCCGCGGATTGGCCGTTCTTCCTCGGCGCCGCGCTGGCCGTCGCGTCGGCCGCCCTCGGCCTCGCCTTCTTTTTGATTCAGGCGCTCCTCACGATGGCATGAGCCGGACGACCCGCCCCCTCGCCTCTTTCCTCTGCGCGGCCCTGCTTCTGGGCCCGGCCGCGCCCGGAGCCCGAGCCGCGGCCGCCCTGCGTTCGTCGTCGGGCGTCCCGCTGCGCGCGGCGCCGATCGGGGCTCCTTCGGCCGCCGCGGACTCCGCGCGGCTCTCCATCTCCCCGTCGCTGGACGGCCTAGCGCTCGACTCGAGCCTCGCCCTCCCCGCGAACGCGCCCCCCATGGCCGTCCAGCCCGCGTCCTTCCCGCTCGCCGAGCAGGCGCTCTCCGCCGAGCCGCCCGCGCCCGTTCGGCGAGCCGAGCCGAGCGCCGCCTCCGAGCCGCCCTCGACGAAGCCCGAGCCGGCGCCGCAAGAGCGCGTCCGGCCGGCCTCGGCGGGGCTCGCCAAGACGGAGAAGGCCCTGCGCTCCGACTCCGGCTCGGCTCCCGCCCTGCTCCTCGGCCTCTTCGACGCGGGACGCCAGGCGAACCCGTCCCTGCGCGTCGGCGACGTCTCGGCCGCGGAGATCGATTCGACGCTGGCGGGCGACATCGCGGCGGGCCGGGCGTATGTCGCCTATCAAGGCTCCCATGCCGCCAAGCCGCTCGAGGGAGACGTCCCTATTGCGCTCGACCCGGCCGCCGTCCGCGCGGCGAAGGCGGCGATGATCCGGGCCGCCGACGACCTCCGAGTCCTGCCCGAGGACGCTCCCATGGAGCCGGCGCCCTCCTCGGTGGTGGACGACGTATTCGCCGGCATGGACAGTCCCGGCATAGCCCCGTCGCTGGCGGACGTGCGCGTGGTGGTGCTGCGCGGCCGCGGCCTCCTCTATAAGCGCGATCCCCTCAACCACCAGGCTTTGCACGCCGGACGCGCGCGCCGGACGATCTACGTCGGCGAGCTCCTCTGGGAGAGGCTCTTGGCCGACGGCCCCGCGATGGCGGGCCTGCTGGCCCCCGAGCTCTACCACCTCCGTCATCCGGACGCCCCGGAGGAGCGGGCGGAGACCGAGGCGCTCCTCCTCGAGCGGCGCGCCGATCCCTCGGGCCGCCTGCGCCGCCTCGTCCTCGAGCTCTCGGGCGACGAGCCGCCGGTCCGGCTCCTCGGCCCGGGCGACGCCTCGCGCGCATTCCCCCTCCTCGTCGCCGAGGCCGTGCGCGGGCGCGCCATCGACCTGCGCGCCGAGTTCGACGGGCGCTGGTCCGAGCTCCTGCCCGAGCTGGCGCGCGCGTGGAAAGAGGAAGGTCTCGCCCTGGAGGACGAGGAGCGGCTGATCCGGGAACGCCTGAAGCCGATCCACGACGACCTGCGGCGGCTCACGCCCAGTCCGGTGCCCTCCGCGAACGTCGCCGACTACCTGTTCCTGGAGGTCGCCCGCAAGGCCTCCCGCTACGAGGACCGCCTGCGCGCCATCGGCGCCCGGCAGGCCGGGATCGAGGCGGAGAAGCGGCGCGCCTTCTGGATCCAGAGCCACCTCGACCGGGAGGCGTCGGAAGCCGACGAGTTCAACGCCGCGGGGCGCGGAGCCCTCTCCGCGGACGAATACGCCGAGCTCCTCGGCGCCGAGCTGGCCCTGCTCGAGGACAGCCCCTACCCCGGCGCCCGCGCGCTCCTCTCCCGCGAGCTGGACGCGGTCCATTCCGGCCTCGCCCGCCGCCTGGGCAAGGACCCGGTCGCGGCCTGGGTCTCGGCCCGCGCGGTCCGCGTCTCGGACCGGGAGCAGCGGGACTTCCTGGGCGCCCTGGGCGCCCGCCTCGGAGTCCCGGTCGGCTTGCATGATGGGCGCGAGCTCTTCGCCGACCCGCGCGCCGCGATCCTGGCTCTGGGCTTCGAGACGCAGCCCGGCCGGGGAGCCGTCTCGATCCACGCCGACGTCCTGCGCCATTGGCTCGCCCGGCCGGCGGGGCGAGACCCGGAGGCCCTGGCCGACCTTCTGGCCGACGCCCTGCGCGCCCCGGCCCTCTCGTCGCGGGCCTCGGCCCTCCTCGCGTCCGGCGCCGAGGGCCTGGCCCGCGCCTATTACGAGGCTCACCCCAGCCTCGACCAGGCCTACCGGAGCGCCAAGCGCTCCAACCGGCTGCTTTGGGCGGCCTGGTCGCTCCTCCTCGCCGCCGTGATCGTGGCCGACGTCCTTCTCGCCCACGTCGCGCCCATCGATTTCGCCGTCCACCTCGTGGGCTACATCGGGATATTGGTCGCCGACCAATGGGGGCCGCTCGAGGACTGGCGCTACTTCTTCCATGCCCGGCGGAGGCTCGGGGACGCGGAGAAGCCGCGCATGCCCCTGGGCCTGCGTCCCTTGATCGAGCGCAGCGCCCGGCGCGCGGGCTTCCGCCTGCGCCACGTCGACGTCTCCGACGTCCCCGAGGCCCGGGCGCTGGCCGTCCGCGTCGACGAGATCCCCGGACGCGGCGGACCCGCCGCGGTGGACGTCGTCCTGCCCCGCGCCCTCCTGGAGCGGACGTTCCTGCTGGGCGAGTCGGCCAAGCTCCAGGCCGCGGTGGCCCAAGCCCTCGCCCACAGCGCGCACCGGAGCCGGACCCTGATCGCCGTCGCCTCGGTGGGGGTGACGCACCTGCTCGACCTGGCCCTCTCCGCCGTCTTCCCCGGCATCGGCGCGCTCCATCCCGCGGCGTACCTCCTCGGCCTCGCGGTCTCCTACGTCGTGGGCCGCCGCCTCTTCCGCGGCCAGGAGCTCTACGCCGACCTCGAGGCGGCCCGCCTCACGGGCGATCCCGCCGCCCTCGCCCGCCACCTGGAGGAGTCCGAGGAGGACGTCCGCCAAGGGCGCCTGCCCGTTCCACGCTTCGCCTTCGTGCTCCCCCGCGGCCCCAACTCGGACGAGCGCGCGCGCCGGCTGCGCGAGCTCTCCGAGTAGCGCCTCCCCGTTGTCCACAAAGTCGACGCCTGGCCCCATCAAATTCGCTATGCTTTGAAGGATGGCTTCT
>DATLOS010000215.1:0-5643 GCA_035536155.1 Elusimicrobiota bacterium | reverse complement strand
CCCATGCGGGGGCGCGTTTCGCGTCCTACCCTTGGGGCATGGAGCGAACCAGCCTGAAGCGCGCAATCGCCGCCTCGCGCGCGTCCTTGGCGCTCGTTTTATCTCTCGCCCTCGGCCTCTGCGGGCCGGGGAGCGCCCTGGCCGCCGGCAACGTCTCTCGCTCCATCGTCCCGGGGCGGGGAGCGGCGCTCCCCGCGAGCGTCCAGCCGTCCGCGACCGCTGACCTCGCGGATTCGCTCGCGCCCGGCGCGCCGCTGCTCTCGCTCGGGCCGGCCGTCGAACTCTCCGCTCCCGCGGCGTTGCCGCTCGCCGCGCCTTACTTGGAGACGAGCGTGGCGGCCGTTGAAGGCGCCGCGTCCGCGCCGGAGAGGCGTTCGGAGGCGGCGCCCGCGCAAGCGCCTCCCTCCGCGCTCAGGCCCCCGTCTTTAGTGGCAAGCGATGCGCCGGCGCCGGCGAGTCGGGCGGCGCCGACGGGCCCCCGCGGGGCGTTGGAAGGCCTGGACGGGGGCATCCGGCGCGCGGGAGCCGGAGCTCTTCCCGGACTGCTCAACTCGGCCTGGGACGGGAGCCGGGAGGTGCCGGAGCAAACGGCGCCGGTGCCGGGCGCGGAGCTTCCCCAGGCCGCCCCCCCCGAGGAGCGCTTCGAGGTCCATGCCGAGCACCACGAGGGGCGGGCGGCGGCCCTCTTTGAGGGAGTCTCGGCGAACATGCCCGCGACGGCGCAGGGACAGCTGGTGTTTTGGTCGCCGGACGATCGCGCCCGGGTGCGCGACCCGTACCTGGCCACTCCCTGGGACAGCCGCGAGCTGACGTCCGCAAAGATCGGCAACGAGCGCGCTTTCCTCCGGACGGCGTGGAGCGAGGTGCTTGCCGCGCTGGAGGCCGCGGGCAGGATCACGCCCTGGCAAAAAGGCCGCGCCAGGCGCTTGGTGATGGCGGCCGAGGGGCGCGTGGCACGCCAAGGCCTGCGCGCGGAGGCGGCGCTGGAGGCGACGCTGGCCAAGCGCAGCGGGGGCGAGGCGGTCTCCGAGCTCCTGCGGGCGGAGCTGCTTGCGGCCCTGCTCAACCGGAGCGCGCTGGTCCATCCGGACCATGCCGCGCCGGAGCTCGAGTGGGCGGAGTTCCACCGGGCCCTGAGGGCCGAGCAGGAGAGGGCGGCGCTGGTGCGCCTCTACTCGCGCGTGCTCCGCCTGCCCTACGGTCTCGAGGACCACGACGCCAAGGCCATAGCCGGCCAGCGCTCCATCGCGAGCGCGCGCCGCATGATCATCCAGGGCCTGCTTGCGAACCTGCTGGGGCCGATCGAGAAGGGGCAGCCGGCCCGCGCGGGCTTCGGCGCGGCCATCGCCGGCATCCGGCGCATGCTCGAGGCCCAGCAGAAGGCTCTTGCGAAGTCGCCCGGCAACATCGTCCTGCGCGACCTGGTGACGGTGCTCCGCGAGACCCTGGCCACGTTCGAGGCCGCGCGCGCGGAGCTGGACGTCTACGACTTCGTTTATCTGCCGGACGACGCGGAGAGCGCGCGGGCGCAGAAGAGGGCGCACGCGGCGCTCACGCACGAGCGGCTCATGCGCGGCCTGCGCGCGCTGGCCGCCGACGGCCGCACGAAGGACCTGCTCGCGCGGTTCGACGCCTTCGCGACCGGGGCGATCGCCCGCGACGGCCGCCCCCCGCTCTCGGCGGCGGCCGAGTTCCTGGCACGCGAGGGGCCCGCCTTGGAGGAGGCCAACACCGCCGCCAACGACGCGGGCGGCGAGGGGCCGCTCGACCTCCTCATGCGCTACGCCCACCTGGAGCAGGCGGGAGAGCACGAGGAGCAGCCGACGCGTCCGCTGGTGATCTTCGCCGAGCGCATCGGCGACGAGACCGACTTCACGGACCTCCTCCTGCGCCACCGCGGGCTGGGGCGGGTCGTGGCCATCGTCACGCCCGAGGAGGCCGGGGAGTCGGAAGGCCGCTTCCCGCATTGGGTCATCTGGGCCAAGTCGAAGGGCATCGTCCCGATACCGTGGGCCGCGTTGGGCGACGACACCTGGACGTCCCTGCGCGCGCGCTACAAGACGGATCACCGGCGCCCCTACGTGGCGCTGGCGGACGGAAAGAGAGGCCAGCTCGCCTTGGACCCGACCTCCCGCCAGCTGGCGGCATGGGCCAAGAGAGGCGAGGCGTACGGCCGACTGGAGTCCCACTACCTGGAGACCGCCGGCCTGCCCGCCGCCTTCGCCGGCCGCCCCCTGCGCGTGCTCCTGGACGAGGCCGATCCCGCGGCCTTCGCCGGGGAGGCGCGCCGTTCTCCGATCGCGCAGAGCGGCGCCTACGGCGTCGGCCTGCTGCGCATGGAGCAGCTCATGCTGCAGCTGGGCCCGGAGTCGGAGGAGGACGGCGAGGCCCTGCGGGAGGCGCTGGAGGCCGTCCTGCGCCAGCCTTTCTTCGCCGAGGGCGCGCCGATCGCGGTCCGCCTCTTCGACTTCGAGGGCGACAAGCGCCCGCGCTTCCTCACGCGCGAGCGCCCGAAGGACGTGAGCGAGCTCCTGCGCACGCACTCCAACGCGCGCTTCTATCTCGACCCCGCCGAGCCGCGGCTGCGGGGCTTCGGCAAGCTGCAGCTCGAGGCCTTGTTCCACGCGGGCCTGGACGCGCCGAGCCGCCTGGAGATATTCTTCTCCAACGTGAGGTCCCCGGCGGAGGCCGCGGCCATCGAGGCGCTGGCGGCCGAGGCGGCGGAGGAGCTCGCGGCGAAGCTCGCTCCGGGCGACGCGGCGGCGCAGCGCGGGCTGCGGGAGCGCGCGCTCGGGATCCCCCTGGGCTACATGATCGAGGACGTGGACTCCGTCGCCCGCCTCGAGTCGATCGTCGCGGGGATCCAGGCGGCGCGGGCGGGAAGGCCGGCTTTCCTGAGCGTGGGGACCAACGACCTGCAGAAGTCCATTCTCCGGGACGACCCGCGAAGGGCCGAGAAGCTGGCGAAGCTCCACCCGAAGATGGTCCACGACCTGGCCGTCATCCTGCGCGCCGCTCGCCGTCACGGCCTGGAGGTCAAGATCGACGGCGAGTGGGGCAGCTCCCCGAAGCTCCTCTTCGCGCTCCTGGCGCTGCAGCAGCTGGAGGACGCGGACTTCGTGATGGTGCCCTACCGCGCGAGCGCCCCGCGCCTGCTCGGCATGGCGCGGGCGGCGACTCCCGACGACCTGCGCGCCCGCCTCTCCGGGGAGCGCAGCCTGCTCGAGATCGTCGACGGCCTGCGGCGCGACGAGTCCTCCGCGACCTTGGCCGAGCTGGACCGGGCCGCGACCGCGCTCGCCCACCAGGTCGAGGACCGCGTCGTCTCGAGCCTGCCTTAAGCCGTTTTCGAGCTACTGGATGCGCGTCAGTTCCCTGCGGGGGACGCGCTTGCCCGGCTCCGACGGAGTCTTTCCCTTTATGAAGATCCCCAACTGGAGACTCTCCTCGCGCCTGCCCGCTCTTTCTTCGACGTCGTGCCAGCGCTCGAGGAGCTCGTCTAAGGGGATATAGCCGTATTGCCCCTCGGCGCCGCCGCCGGGATCCATGACGTAGGCGAAATGCTTGTCCATGGCCAGGAGGACGACGTAGTGGCCGTTCTTCCAGAGGTCCTTCCAAGGCTTGTCCGCGTCCTCTTTCGCCCGCCATGCCTGGATGTTGAGGATGACCGTCTCGCCCCGCGCGAGGGCCGCGCGCAGGTCGGCGAGCCCCAGCTTCGACCTCATGGACGCTTCGAGCCCGAGCTTCTTCGCTCCGGCGACGAGCATCTCCGGCTTGGTCCCGTCCTCCGTCGTCCCCAGCAGGGGATAGAGGGCCGTTTCCGAGTCCTTGGACACCTGCCAGTACTGGAGCACGGACAGGAGCGCGGCGGGGCCGCAGCTGTATTCCTCCTCTTGCTGCACGATCGGAACGCCGAGAAAGCCTTCGCGCAGCCTCGGCTTGGGAGCCCGGCGCCTCTCGCTCCTTGCCTCGACTGCGCGCTCCTCGAAGCGGGCCAGGGAGTCCAGCAGCTCCGAGGGGGCGGCGGCTTCTCCCGCGGCCGAGCCCAGCTCCTCCAGGGCCGTCGGCTGGGCCCGCGCCGCGCCGGTCCAAAGCCCAAGGGCGCAGCCCAGGACCGCCCCAACGAGCCCCGCGCCGATCCTCACGAGGCGGGCGCGGCGCAGGCCGGGGCTCCGGCGGAGGGCTCGAAGTCCTCGATGATCTTGCGCATGTCGGCCGTCGTGGGCGCCACGCAGGCGCGGGCGCGGAAGGCCGCCGATCCGGGCAGGCCAGCGAAATACCAGCAGGCGACCCGGCGCATGTGGAGCGAGGCCAGGCGCTCGCCCTCGTGCTCCACCTCGAGCTCCAGGTGCCGCAGCAGGGTCCGCTTGCGTTCCTCGAAGGTCGGCGGGGAAGAGGCCCCGCTCGAGCCGGCCAGGGACGCGGCGACGTCCTTGTAGATCCAGGGGTTTCCCAAGGCGCCGCGGCCGATCATCACGGCGTCGCAGCCGCTCTCTTCCTTTAAACGGAGGGCGTCGGCGCCGCTGGCCACGTCGCCGTTGCCGATGACGGGGATGGAGACCGCCGCCTTCACCCGGCCGATGGCGGCGTAGTCGGCCTTGCCGGAGTAGCGCTGCTCCCGGGTGCGGCCGTGGACGGCGACGGCGCAGACCCCCGCGTCCTGCGCCCGCCGGGCGACGTCGGCGGCCTCGGCCCCGCTCGCGTCGGCGTAGCCGATGCGCATCTTCACGGTGACGGGGATCCTTTTCACCGCGCGCACCACTTTCTCGAAGATCGCCTGGGCCTTCGCCGGCTGGTTGAGCAGGGCCGAGCCCGCGCCGTCGCCCCCCCCCGTGATCTTGGGGACGGGGCAGCCGAGGTTCAGGTCCAGGAGGTCGAAGCCCATGTCCTCGACCATGGCCGCGGCCTCGCCCATGCGGTCGGGGTCGCAGCCGACGAGCTGCGCGCCGAGCGGGCGGTCGGCGGGGACCGTCTTCATGAGGGCCAAGGTCTTGCCGTTCTTCTGGGTCAGGGCGTGCGCCGAGACCATCTCGAGATAGGCGAACTCCATGCCCTTCTCCCGCGCCACCAGGCGGAAAGCGAGGTCGGTGCAGGCCGCCATGGGCGACTGCAGGACGTCCGTCGAGAGCGAGAGTCCCTTGAGACGAAGGGGCATGGGGATATTATACCGCGACACTTTCCCTTCCGCCGCGCGTCTCATCGGCAGATATGCCTTTCGTGGGCTCCGCCGAGATCAGCGAAGAGCCGGCCCGGCCGGCCGAGATCGCCGAAGCGCCCGCGCCGCGGGTCGAGATCCCCGTGCTCCGCCGGGACGCGGAGGACGAGCCGCGCCGGGGGGGCGGCGCGCTCAGCGTCTTCGAGGACAACGCCGCCCTGGCTCTCCTCACCATGGTTCTTACCACCGCGATGGTCCTCGGGTTGCTCGTGCTATTTCCCTCCTCGAGGGGCGCGCGGGCCGAGGCGCCAACGGGGTCTATTTTCCCGTCCCCGTCCGGGGAGCGCGGCGCCGACGAGTCCGCCGCGCAGGCGCGGGTCTACGCCGAGTCCTTGCGCAAGCGCGGTCGGCGGGGCTCCTAGCGTCGTATAATGACGGCGTGATCCGGGCTCTCGCGGCGGGCGTCCTCCTTCTCCTCTTTTCGGCCG